>JBFJWU010000175.1:0-7249 GCA_041623475.1 bacterium
TACGTCCGAACGGCAATCGGGTCCCCGGCACGCAATTTCCGCATGTGCTCTATCCAGGATGCCTCTGCGTCCGGTAAATCCAAAGGATGTCGACCATCCTGAATCTGGGCTTCTTCTGCCGCAATAGCAGCGCCAAACGACAGGGGCTCCATTCCACGTGCGTGGAACATCCACCAGGACGAAAATGCCCGGCTGACGGGATCTCGCAGCAGGACGAGCAATTTGGCGTCAGGGGTTTCTTTACGGATGCGCGCGGCAACATATGGAACAGCAAGGTAGCTGGGCGTCGCCTCTCCTGCGGCCGTTTCGTGGGTCCAGTTAGCAAAGTGGTCGCCCAGGTATCTGTGCATGCCGTCTCTGTGATTTGCATCAAAGAAATGTGGCTCCTTGCGTGCTGACAGGTAGACATCGGGATGCGACGAAATAAATTGTGCAAGTGCCGTCGTCCCGCATTTGGGCGCGCCAAGGATGAAAAATGTGGGTTTTCGCATGGGATATATTACTTTACGGATTTGCCGGTTTCTGTCGGGGCGAATTATATCGAAACTATCCAGCCAGATTCAGTACGCGGCACGATCGGCCGGGATAATTTATGGAACCGCATCAAGGCTGGCCGTTTCGCTGCCAGGAAAGCGCCTCAAGCCGCATTCCCGCAGCAACGGCGGCATTCGATAATTCTACATCGCTGCGGCGATAGAGATTCAGCACATAATCCGCTCTAAACGTCACTTTAAATACATACTGATATTGCTGCTTGAAATCAGGGTTGTCATAGAACGCATGCATCCCGCGCCGTCGTTTCCGGGAGTCGTCGGGGCGCCGGGGTAAAACGATAAACGACGGCCGTTGCGCAAGGAGCCGCCGGACACTGTATTGCTTCAGGGCAGTTTCCCGATTCAAGAGCCCTTCGGGGTGAATATCGATAATTTTGTCGATGTGCGAGTAATAAGGAACGGCTCCCATATCCCACCCGGCGTACGAAGCATCCGCCGGCGCGTATTCCTTCAACCACTTCCCCAGCGAGATATGGGCGTGTTCCAGCCGCTCAGTATATTCTTGCTGACCTCGGTATTCGTCGGTCCAGGTCAGCTGCGCAAGGCACAGAAGGGTGGTCAAAATAACGATTCCGGCCCGGCTGGCAGCCAGGGAAATTCTGGACAGTAATCGACGCTGCAAAGTTACAATTGATATTGCAGTCAAGCACGTCCAAAACGGCAGCATCGGTACTTCGTAGCGAAATCCGGGCATCCATTCGCGGTAGGCGGTAAACGCAGATACCAGCAAGGCCACAAACGCACCTGCCACGACTAAACGAGGCCAGATATTCCGCAAGCCAGACAGTGCTTGTCCAGCAACAATCACGACGGCAAACGGGATCATCGTGATCAACAGACCGGACATTTCGTTCAGGCGGGACCAGATATGCAGCAGCGACCAATCCGCCTGCTTTGCATAGAAGGTGTTGGGAAACGGAAGTCCGTAATAGTTCCACCGCCAGCAAAAATAGAGGCCATAGACGAGCCCGAAAATGAAAATTCCCGGCGTAAGACAACGGAAGGCCCGCCGCCAATCTTGTCCATCGTCGCGGTCGAAACAGTACCGGACTATGAGCATAGCCAGGCAGGCAAGGCTAAAACCCACGCCTTCCGGTCGACTCAGCGCCAGCGCCAACAGGAAGATAAAGGATCCGATATGTGACCTGCGATCGTCATATTCTGCCAATAATCGTGTGACCGCCATCACAGCAAAGAACGTAAACATGGGTGTTTCCAGTCCCCCGACGGACCAGAGTGCCAGAAAAGGACTGGTGCCCATCAATATGGTGGCCGATGCCGCTCCGCCTCTGGTCGTATAGCAACGGCTGGCAAGCCATCCGGTTGCCAATACCGTGCCAAGACCGAATGCGATTCCCATTACTTTGACGGCGTGGACGACGGCGTCATCGCCGAACCCGATTGTGAACAGGAGAGCCTGGAGTGCGACCCAAAGAAAGTTAGTGTATCCCTCCACTGGTGGGTCTCCGCCAAGGCTGAATCTTAATCCATGGCCGTCCGCGAAATTTCGAGCGTACCGGAGCGATATAAATGTGTCATCGATGGTAAAGCCGTAGAAAATAATGCACAGCGTCGCAAAAACAACAGCCGAAAAAACAACTATCCATCTGCAGGTTTTGCTGTTCAGGGCAAACATTACCGGGCGGAAGCCTCAGTTACTGCCACAATCAAGCTGGATTCCCGGAAACGGATACGAACCGTCCGATCTTGTTGTGTTTGTATATTGCTGTTTTCGCAAAAAGCATCCAGGCAAAAGCGACCAGTTGTGCAACTGCGATTCCTTTTGCGTTCGGCCAATGGGAAAGCGCCAATGCGACAACGGTGAATACCAATAGTGAAGTGGCATGGCAGAAAACAATACTTCGATCCTTGCCAGCCGCATACAGGCCGTAATGCGGCACCATGCTGATGCCATACAGAACCGTTCCGGAAACCAGAATCCACAAGACCGGGATGTGCTCAGCGTAGATCGATTTACCGGTCCACTCCATGACCCAGGGTGCTGCAAGGATAATCCCGATTGCCATCACCAGACTTACTGACGTTGCGGACCACGCGAATTCCCGCATGGTCCGCTTGTATGTCATTTGATCGCGAGCCGAATAGGCGGCCACAAGCCTTGGGTAAACAAAGGACGATACCGAGAAGCCCAGGAAGCTGATCACCAGAATGGCGATTCCCGAATAGAAGACATAGGCTCCCAGGATATCTTCTCCTGCGATACCCTGGACCATATATCGGTCAAAAGTTGTAATACCCTTCAAGCAAAGGGTCGAGACCAGGAACAGCAAGCCAACGGGATAGCCGCGCAGAATCCATTGCCAGTCGATTGTCCACCGTTTCCATGGGGTTGCCCGTTTGACAATTATTGCGGCACCGCCGATGCAGGCAAAGGCAGCTCCGATAAGCCACCCGACAAAAATGGTTTCCAGCGTCCGGAGCTCGGGTGTCTTCCACATCACTGCCAGAACAACCCAGACCCAGATTCCCCGTCGGAAAAACAGGATCCAACTGGCCCATAACTGGTGTTGCATCGCGATGAGCGCCCGATTCAGTTCCTGCGCGAAATGTTCAAAGAACAGCAGACCCAAAAACCACCACATCATTTCCATGGGCAGCAACCCAAGCCAGAATAATATGAACTGAACGGGGAAGATAATCAGATAGAGTGCTGCCGTTGCGAGCAGTTGATGTTGCAGGACAAATGACCAACGTGAACGTGGTTCGGACAAGAGTTCACGTTGAGCGTAAGTGTAGTAATCCCCGCCTACCAGCAGAACACCGTAATTGATCGTGGCAATAAAAAGTCCCAGCAAGCCCAACTGGGCGGGTTCCAATATCCGGGCACAGCCCATGATCAGGGCAAACCTGCTGAATATCGTGATCCCCCGAAGCCCGACATTGGAACCGCGGACAATCAATACCTGCCCGATTCCGGACGCCTGCTTTTTCATAATCTGCGCCATGGCGGCCCTGCTTCCAGTCGCCGCGCGTCAGGGTCCGCCGTCGATCAGATCCCAGGCCAAAGGTGTACCACGGCTAATGTCCGACTTCGCTCGACGGCCGATAATATCGGAAAGATATCGGGGCGGCAATCCATGTCCGGGACGAATACTGCGAATATTTGCCCGGGTAAGTTCCTGGCCCGCTTCAATGTCTTGTACCACGTATAACGACCGCCGGAAAATTCGACTGTTTTCCTCGACGGGTTTGCGCTGATAACCGGCGGAGCCGAGTGCTTCCCAGGCTACTTTGGATTCCCGGCACAAGGTTGCCAGTTCTTCTGGTTGCAATGAAAATGCCGCATCCGGCCCGCCGTCGACCCGTCGGAATGTAAAATGTTTTTCAATCAAGGATGCGCCCAATGCAACGGCCGCAATTGCGGTCGTAGTGCCCAGGGTATGGTCGGAAAGACCAATAACACAGCCAAACCGTTCGGCCATGTCCGCTATCGTTCTTAGATTAGACTGTTCCGGGGGCGTGGGATATCCACTGATGCAGTGCAACAGTGCCAATTGCGAGCATCCGTTTTCTTTCGCCGTTTCTGTGGCTTCCTGAATCTCATCCTGGTCAGCCATACCTGTTGAAATGATCATCGGCTTGCCGGTTGAGGCGGCGTAAGCAATTAATTCCAGGTCGACTGCTTCAAAAGATGCAATCTTGTATGCGGGCGCCCCAAGGTTTTCGAGCAAGTCGACTGCGGTTGTGTCAAATGGGGAACTGAAAATGGTCAATCCGCGCTCGCGCGCCCGATTAAATATTGGTTCGTGCCAATCCCATGGCGTATGCGCCCATTCATAGAGTTCGTACAAAGATTTCCCTGCCCACGGCCCCTCGGTAATCTGGAAATCGGGTTGGTCGCTGTCAATAGTCAGCGTATCAGCTGTATACGTTTGGATCTTGACCGCGTCGGCACCAGCATCGCTGGCTATGTCAACTAATCGCAATGCCTGGTCCAGGCTGCCGTTATGGTTTGCCGACAATTCGGCAATGACATATGGCGGGAATTCAGGGCCGATTAAGCGACCATCTATTTCAAGCTTATTGCTCATCGCTGTCTTCTACCTTTTCGATTCGTATGGCATAAAGCTGGCCCCGGTGCCGGAAAAACGCGGGGAATCGCCGAGGGTCACAAACGCGCAGTAGGTCAAATTGTGCCGAAATAGTATTCTCCGCATCGAGTTTGCTGTCCTCCGGGGTCCGGCGCCGGTAGTAGGTGGCGTCGGCAGATTCGGGCTGAGGCTCGGGCACCACGGAGTTGAAGTTTTCGACGGCAAAGTCCATCAGCTCGATTTCGGTGGTGAAAAGCTTTTCGTTAATTTCATCGTACAGTTCGGTTCCGTCCAAATGGATCCTGCGTTTTAGCCAAATTGGGCCAGTGTCTACCGGCTCCGTTGCTTCAAGAAGCGTAACGGTCAATTCATCTGATCCATTGATTATTTCCCATACGTGCGGGCTCCAGCCTCGGCCATCGGGAAGGTCGCTGGCATGGATGACCAACGTTTTTTTATATCGTTGGCGAACCGTTTCGCGAACGATGTCACTACAGGAAATCAAAAAGAGCACGTCGCCCCCGTTTTCGGGCAACTCTTGAAGCCGTTGGAGCAAGTTCACGTCGTGTCCGCGGTCTTGCTGTTTGTCACACCAGCGCTCAAGAAACGGGTAGACAGGGTGCTCATCGGAGCTGCACAAAACGGCAATTTTCATAGTCCCCCCGTTATTGCCCGCGCTACCCTGGCAGTTCCGTTGCCGTCTACAATTGAGGACGCGCGCAGGGAAACCTCGTTTCGGTAGTCCGCCTTTGTAAGTAAACGACGCAACGGCTCAAGCAAGCGGTCTGGATTCTGCGCGACTTGCTCCGGCCGACCGACATGGATCCCTGCACCTGCCGAATCCAATTGTTCAGCAATGTAATGCTGATTGTCAGCCGTGGTGAACAAGAGGCTTGGCAGTCCCAGGCAACATCGTTCCCACGAACTTGCTCCAGCAGCACCAATAGCGATATCCACATCTGTTAATAGTCTGGCCACTTCAGTTACGCCAGAACGAACATCGACGTGCAGATGCACGCTTTTTGCCGTTTCTTCAACCTGTTGTCGATATGGCGCATATTTCCCCAGCATGACGGTAATCTTTAAAGAAGAGTCGAACGTTGCCTCCGCGAGTTTTTCCAATACCAGCGAAGTTACGTTGTCCGCATCGACACCACCCATGTTAATCAATATGTTGCGCGGCGTAGTATTTTCCCTGCGACGTCCAAGTGCGGTTTCCCGCCATTCAGCGAACTCGGGCCTTAATAATGCGTACTTGGGACCGAGAAGTAATTCGGCACCCGCCGGAGTCAAGCTTTGATAATCTGCGTGGCTGCGGCCAAAATTTTGATCCAGCAACAGATCACAATCGTATGGACGATCGGCAAGGTCATCAATCACCGCAATTGACAACGCCTCATTTCGCAGTTGTCTATGCCAGGATTGGCCGATTCCATAGTGGTCCACAATGACCCAGTCCGCTCCGCCAAGTTCTTGTACGACAGTTCTCGTTTCGGCGGCATCGGTTTCCTGCGATGCGCCCAGCCACGTCTGATATTGTTGGCCATTTGCAGCGGTAGCATCTTGCGGGCCCGGTGGATTCAGTAAATGGACTGGAATTCCGTGTTGCCGAATCTGGTCGGCCAGGTTTCCAGGATGGTCACGACATACAAATTGAATCTCGGCTCCGCGATCCCGTAACGACTCTGACAACGTCAGACAACGTGACACGTGGCCCGTGGCAATTTCTTCCGACGCATCCGTCCGAAACAATACGCGCATCCCTCAATCTCCGCCGGCCTCCAATTGTAAGGCTTGGAACATTAGCTCCGCCTGCCTCCAATCCTCATCTGTGTCAATGTCCTGTGCCAGATAACGGGGAATTTGTACGGCCACTGTATGCGACGCAAAAAAGTCCAATTTGTTTTGCCAGGCGTCCGTCGTTCCCCAGTACATCTGCCCTGCGTCATGAAAAGATTCTTCCAGGTCTTGCGAGCGTGCATTCATGTGCTCTGGCCAGAACATCTCGAGACGGTCAGCTTCGATCAGCCTGATCGCACGCTGAATGGGAAAAGGAAACGAGGTCACGGTAATTGCAAATGCGGCTTCGCAGTCACGTAGACGGTTTAGCCCATCTCGGATGGTCTGCGGTTGCAGGAATGGAGCCGTGGCATAAATGCAACAAAATTCATCCGGAAGCACCATCTCTTGCCCCAGCGTCTTGATCGAATGCCGGATCACGGCCGCCGTCCCGGTTTCGTCGTCTGCTAATGTCTCGGGACGCTGAAACGGCACCTCCGCACCGATCGTCCTTGCGAGTTCAGCAATTTCTTCACTATCCGTTGAAACAACAACGCGATCAAAGCAATTTGAGCCAAGCGCTGCCTCAATTGGCCATGCAAGCATTGGTTTGCCGCAAAAGTCCCTGATGTTTTTGCGCGGAATGCGCTTGCTGCCGCCTCGTGCGGGTATGACCGCAATTGGCTTCACGTAATGAGTTTCTCTAACGTGGCAATAACGTAGTCCTGGTCGTCTTCCGACAAATCCGGGTACATTGGCAGGCTGATGGCTTCCGCATAATAACACTCGGCTTCGGGGAAATCGCCCCTCGCAAATCCCAGGGACTGGTAGTAAGGTTGCAGGTGTACCGGGATGTAATGCAAA
>JBFJWU010000176.1:0-7233 GCA_041623475.1 bacterium
ACGAGGCGTTCACCGCTGCCGGGGTTGGCCCGGGCGACATTGATGTCGCCGAAGTCTACGGTGTGTTCAGTTCAACCGAACTGCTGCTCTGCGAGCAGATCGGTTTTTTTGACACCGGCACCGCCGGAAGCGCCTTTGCCGATGGACGGGCGACATTCGGGGGTGACATAGTGATCGATCCCAGCGGCGGTCGCCTGTCCCTGGGGCATCCGGCGACTGCCACGCCCATCCTGGAAATGCTGGAGGTCGCGCACCAGTTGCAGGGGAAGTGCGGTGACCGGCAGGTCGACAGTGCTGAACTGGGACTGGTCCACGCAGAACACGGGATGTTGAATGGCGCCGCCATTGGCATTTGGGAAAGGGCCGAAGGATGAAAGACATTATCGATGCGGCGACCTGGCGGGCCATCACGTACAACGCCGATGGCGCAACTGACCAGTTTTATGATTCGCTGCGAAACCAGCGGTTTCAGTCGACAAAATGCGATGACTGCGGCCACGTCCCCTTTCCGCCACGGCTGTTTTGCTCGAAATGCGGCTGTAACGAGGTTACATGGATAGACCTTCCTGATCGGGGCACGCTGTATGCATTTTCGCTGCAGCAACGGTCACTCCGGTTTCCTGCGCCCGATGTCCTGGGAATTGTCGAGCTTGAAGGCGTCGGCCTGGTTTTTACCCACATCGAAGGCCGGATTTCCGACCTCGAAATCGGGCAGGCCGTCAAGCTGGGATTCCACCAGGTCAGCGAAAAAATCACAGTCCACAAGTTCATTCCGTCCTGATTGACAGACCCGTCGGCCGGGCCGCTGCGTCCCCACCCTGAAACTTGCGTTCTATAAAACACCTGTTAGATTAATTATCGGGTATTGATTCCGTGGGGGAGGCAACCCGATGAACACTCGCTCGGACCTGTTCAAAGGTCAAACTATAATGGTCCTCGATGACAGCAAGCTGATTCTTGCCTGGACGACTGACGTGCTGACATCAGCAGGCTTTGATGTAATTGCCCTGGACCATTTCTGGGTAACCCGGCAGATCGTCGATGCAAATCCGGCCCTGATCCTGATGGATGTCGATTTTGCGTCCCTGGACGAAGGGGCGGTAGCCACGCAGGCCCTGAAGCGACACAGCGTCGCCAGAACAATTCCGATCATTCTTCATTCCGGAAAGCCCGACCAGGAACTGCGTGCCATTGCGGCGCGTTGTGGTGCCGACGGGTATATCTGCAAGACGGATGATCGCGACTTGTTTACATCTACCGTGATCGAGTTTCTGATGACGGCCCAGCCCGCATCACGACCCGGCACACAGTCCCTGTCCTGACTTACCAGCAGGCCTAGATTCCGCGAAGCGGGTCCATTTTTTCGGGGTCGCGCCCCAGTTCACGAATCTTGTCGACCGCAACGTCGTAGATATCGTCATTGCGATCAGCACCCCGAAAACTCCGACACGAATCCGTCAGCACCGGTCGACGCAGGTTCATCTGCCGTTTCTGTTCATTTGTAATAACTGCGGCCAGCTCTTCATCCCGCTTGACTGAATACAGACCGGCAAATAACGCCCGCAGGCTGGCCTCGATCAGCTCTGTAAAATGCGTACACCCGGCCGTTCGCTTGACTCGGGCACGGATTTCGCGAATGATGCCGCGCTGGAAGATCATCAGTCCCTTGATACCTTCGTATGCGGACTCGGTTTCGGGACAGACAGGGTATGGCATCCGCTCCATTTTGCAGGCGATATCGTGAATGACCAGGTCGGCACCGACCAGCATGACGACGGACATGTCGTGATGCTCATCCAGCAGCCTGGTAATGACCATGATTTCGTCATTGTCCAGCCTGGCTACCTCGCTCTTGATGTCACGAATAAATTTGACCCGCTGATGCCGGCTACGGGCTTTCAAAATGTCAAACGGGTGCTGGCCATCATTCACGATTTCACCTCCTGAAATCAAGGGCTTATTCTGCGGCACCGGAACCGGTTCTGTCGACCAGCATACCGTTGGAGCTGCAGCTCCGGCCAAAGTGTAAAGTTGAACTTTGCACTTTGGCCGGGGCTGGGATATGCTGAGCGCGCCGCGGATCGGAGGTTCCACTGTGTCAGACGCATTTATTATCGACGCAATCCACACGCCACGCGGACGCCGCAATGGTGCCCTGGCGGGTGTCCATCCAATTGACCTCTATGGATTGTCGCTTCGGGCGCTGCTGGACCGAACCGCTGTTGATCCGAATGTAATTGAGGACGTCGTCACCGGGTGCGTTTCGCAGGCTGGCGAACAGGGCCGCTGCATGGCAAGGGCCGCGGTATTGGCAGCCGGCCTGCCGCAATCGGTTCCCGGTGTCTCGCTGGACCGATTCTGCGGATCCGGCCTGCAGGCGATCAACTTTGCTGCGATGGCCGTCCAATCGGGACATATGGACGTGGTTATTGCCGGTGGCGTGGAAAGCATGAGCCGAATGCCGATTGGCTCGGCCTGGGGTACAGAACGCCCCAGAACCCTCACTGACAAGTACGACATCAGTACCCAGTTTGTCGCCGCCGAGCGTATCGCCGACAAGTACGGGATATCGCGCGAAGAATGTGACCAGTTTGCGGTCGAATCCCAGCGCCGGGCCGCAGCCGCCCATCAGGAAGGCCGTTTTGCCCGGCAGATTGCGCCGGTCAAATGGACCGACCCGGATGGCCATTGCCACCAACTGGATCATAACGAACACATGCGCCCGGGCACGACGGTCGAGGACCTGTCCAGACTGACAACGATCGCACCGGATGGTCGCGTCGTTACCGCTGGTAATGCATCCGGTGTGGTTGACGCGTCCGCGGCGGTGCTCGTGGCAGGCAGCGGGGCCGCCAAACGCCTGGACTTGACCCCCAGGGCGCGAATTGTTGCCACCGATGTCACCGGCTCAGACCCGTACTTTATGTTGACGGGCATTATTCCGGCAACCTCCCGGGTCCTTGCCAAGGCAGGCTTGACACTTGCTGATATCGACCTGGTTGAAATCAACGAAGCATTCGCCCCGATTCCGCTGGCGTGGATGCGGGAATTCGACTTTGATCCTGCCCGGATCAATGTTAATGGTGGTGCCATTGCCCTTGGCCACCCGCTTGGTGCGACTGGCGCAATCCTGGCGGCAACAATCATTGACCGGCTTCAGCAGACCCGGGGCCGATACGGACTGATTACAATTTGCATGGGTTACGGGATGGGCATTGCAACCATTGTCGAGCGGCTTTAGGATCCAAATTTGACAAATACTCCCGGCGCCGCTAGAGTACAAAGTGTAAAGTGCTACTTTTTACTTTGGCGGGTCGATGCAGGCCCCTAACCCGGGTTGGAGGGATTCACATGACGCTCGATCTGAATGACGTCAATTTTGGCCTGTTGCAACTGTTTGAAGATGCCAAGGGCAAGACAGAGCAACAATTTCTCCAGGAGAATATTGACCTGATCACCTACGCCGACAGGGTCGGCCTGGACGGAGTCTGGCTGGCAGAACACCATTTCACAGACTATGGCGTGATGCCGTCGACCCAGGTTTTTGCGGCCTACCTTGCCGGAATTACTGAACGAATCCGCATTGGTACCGGGGTTGTCGTAACGCCATTCCATAACCCGGTCCGTCTGGTTGAAGAATTCTCGTTTATAGACGTCCTCTCGAATGGTCGCCTGGACCTGGGCATTGGCAGTGGCTACCAGCCACAGGAATTCGCGGGCTATGGCGTCGACATGAAGACCAAGGGCCAGCGCTTCGACGAGGGCCTGGAGATCCTGCAACAGGCCTGGACCACAGGAAAAGTTGATTACAAGGGCGAAATTTACAACTTTGACAACATCAGCCCCCGGCCCCACCCTGTCCAGAAACCCCATCCGCCGATTTTTGGTGCAAGCTTCAACCCTGAAACAATCAAATACCAGGCCATGAAGAAACTCAACCTGCTGTTCTCGACCCTGTTGACCGGTCCTGAGAAGATTATCGAATACAGGGACATCCTCAGGGACCAAGGCGAGAATCCGGACGATTATCGAATTGGCGGATTGTTGTTTCTCTATGTGGCCGAGGACTTCGATACCGCCTGCGCCGAATTCGAAGAGCCATTCTGGTGGTACTTTCGCAAGTTCGTGGAGCAGATTCCCTTTGACCGAATTCCCGAAGAAGCAACCTTTTACCGGTCGCTGACGGGAATGTACAAAGGCTGGCTCGACATGTACGACAAAGGGGACATGTCCTTCAAGGAAATGGTGAACCTGGGGCCAACTGCGCACAGTTTTATGATCGGCAGCCCCGACCAGGTCACAGAAAAGCTGGAAAGCCTGATGGGCATGTACCCGGGACTGACCGATATCCTGCTTTGGACACGCCTGGGCGGACTGGAAAACGAGAAGGTCATGAAGTCAATGAAGTTATTTGTTGAAGAAGTCGTACAGCCGGCTCGCGACAATAACGCGGCCGCCTGACCCGAACCGCTGGACGACAAATGGACTTCTCCATATCCGATGAGGAACAGCTGGTTCGCGACACCGCGGCGGATTTCGCCAGGGCGCTGCGGGAACGTTCCCGCGAAGCAGAAACAAACGGGGTCCACGAGCAGCTGCAAGCCCAGTATGCGGAAATGGCCTTTGAATCACTGGACTGGCCCGAAGCCCACGGCGGTGCGGCCCTGTCCCCGTACCTGAAAAGCCTGGTCGTTGAAGAACTGAGCTACGGATGCGCGGGACAGATGCTGGGACTGGAACCCCGCGCACTGGTCCAATACGCTATTGCCGCGCTGCCCGATGGCGACGTCAAAGCAGCCCTCTACGCCGACATCTCTGGCAACGCCCCCAGGACGCTGGCGTTCTATATCGATGCCGAGGACCGACTGACGGTCGATGCCAACCGCATCCAGGGAACCATTCCCTGGGTTCCCAACTCGTCCGCAGATGCCCTGGTCGTCGTCAAACAGCAGACGTTCTACCTAGTCACAAGCGGATTTGAGTTGAACGCTGTACTCCCCTGCGGTCTGCAAGCCGCAGGGGCTTCCGAGGTCCTGGTCAATGCTCAGGCCGAACAGGCCATCGAACTGGCGCCCGACGCGGTTGCCCGGATGACCGCCCAGGTTCGGGTCTATCTTGCCGCGGCACTGATCGGCGTTGCCCGGGCGTCCCTGGACTACGCCTTTTCCTATACCGAAGAACGTGAGGTATTCGGCCAGAAGATCGCCCATCACCAGGGCATTGCATTCAAACTGGCAGAAATGGCCATCGCAATCGAGTCCGCCCGAATGCTGGTGATGCAGGCGGCTTTTGCCCTTGAATCCGGCCCTGGCGATTCAGAAGCGGCCCTGGCGCTAATCCAGGCAACCGAGATGAGCCTGTCGGTAACCATCGACGGCGTCCAACTGCTTGGCGGTCACGGATTTGTCAAGGATCATCTGGTTGAAAAATGGATGCGTGAAGCACGCACCCTGTCCCTGATGTTTGGTGGCCGCGACGGCGCAGCCATCGACGCCGAGGCAGCCGGAATTTCAAACTGGGGGTTTGCAGCGGCATGAACCTGAACGTCCCCGAAAAGATAACGTCCATGACCCGGATGATTTCCTGGCTGGGCAAGGAATACTTTCGCCCCCTGGGTATGGAGGCCGATCGCACAGGCAATCCCGTGCCTCCGGACAGTGAATTGTATTTCAAATTGGCTGAAATGGGCTTTCAAAGCCGAATCAAAATCGGCAAAAAGCCCAAAACAGACGGTGATGACAACAAACCAAGGAAAGCAGGCTGGGGAGCCCGAACCGGCGTAATGATTGGCGAAGAAGCGTCCTATTGGGATCGCGGCGTCGCCGTTACATTGCCCGGCCCTGGCCTGGGCGGACCTGCATTGCAGAAAATGGGTACCCAGGAACAGCAGGAAAAGTATCTAACGCCGTTCCTCGACACCAGCCAGCCCCGCTGGGGGGCATTTGGCATGACCGAGCCGGGTGCCGGATCAGATGTCGCCCGAATCGTTACCCGTTGCGAACAGAAAGACGGCCGCTGGATCCTGAACGGCGAGAAAGCCTTCTGCTCCAATTCCGACCGGGCCGACTGGATTGTTATCTGGGCGACGGTGGACCCGACCCAGGGCCGCGCGGGCCACCGTGCCTTCATCGTTGAAAAAGGTACACCCGGGCTCTCGATTCCGCGCCACGAGCCCAAAATGGGCCTCAAAGCCTACGCGTCATGCTCCGTCCTGTTGGAGAATGTCGAACTCGGCGACGAACACCTGCTGGGTGGCCCGGAATACTATGAGGGCCGCGAAGGGTTCAAAGGCGCCATGAAAGCGTTTGATGCGACCCGCCCGCTTGTTGCCGCCATGGCAATCGGCATCGGCCGCGCAGCGTGGGATCACACGCGGCAGGTGGTCGCTGAAAATTACGACCTGTCCCGGCCGATTCCCCGCTATGCAAAGATTCGCGCAAAAGTGGTCGAGGTCAAGCGTCGGCTGGATGCTGGCAAGTTGTTAAGCTGGCGCGCGGCCTGGATGGCCGATCACGGGATTCCCAATACGGTCGAGGCATCCTATGCCAAGGCCTATTGCCCGACGGCAGCGATCGAAGCGGTATCCCTTTGCCTGGATATCATTGGCGACGCCGGCATCCGCAATGACCAGTTTGTCGAAAAGCTTTATCGCGACGTCAAGGCAATGGATATTGTCGAAGGCACCGGACAGATCCAGCGTCGGGTCATCGCCCGGCGACGCTTCGGCTACCCCGGACAATAGATGGCCAATGTAGCCGATATCCTGCGCCGCCGAACCGCCGATTTTGCCGACAATCTGGCAATCCAGGTCGATGGCGGCAATGCGCTGACCTATCGCGAACTGGATGAATGGTCGTCGCGGTTCGCAAACTGGCTGCAATCCGTCGGCATTGGCAAAGGCGATCGTGTGTCTGTATCGCTCTACAACCAGTCCGGTGACCTGCACCTGGTCAGTTACTTCGGTGTACAGAAAGCCGGTGCCGTTTTCGTGCCGGTCAACATCCGTTATACGGCGCGTGAAGCAGAGCAGCAACTGACCCATTCGGGCGCCCGGATTCTCATCGTCGAACCTGAACTGGCAGCCAGCTGGGCATCTGCGGTTGGCGACGAACTGAAGGTCGTGGCGTCTGACCAATTGCTTGATACAGTGCGCAACCATCCAAACGTCGACCCTGCCGTAGAAACAGCCGACGACGACACCGCCGAAATCATGTATACATCCGGCACAACCGG
>JBFJWU010000177.1:0-7214 GCA_041623475.1 bacterium
CTGAGCGTCGCCGCCGCAGCGGCCTCGATTCCCGTAATGCTGGGGCCACCAGGCGTCAACGACAGCTTGAAGCTCGTCGCATCGGCGGAGGTGACGTAATAGAATTCGCTGGCGTGCAGTGTCTCTGTCCGGCCGAGGTTGCCGGGATCGATGAAGGTCGGTAGCGGACCGGGTTTGGTCTTGGTGGCGTCTGCGGGATCGGGGATTGTCGAAACCAACAAGATGCGATCGTTCTTGGCCAGCGTCGTGGTTGGCCTCAGATTCTCGTACGTGAATGTGTCGCCCGCCGCCGCCGTGATAGCGGCCTTTGCGTTGACAAAGTAGAGCGTGCCTTGCGAGACAATCCAGTCGACCGGATCCGCGTTGCTGGTATTGTCCACCGACAGTCGTTCGATTCCCGCACTGATCGTCAGTCCGTCGATGTCGACTGGATTCATCAGTGGGCTGAATAACTCAACCCACTCACCATCATCGTCGGATCCGGCAGGATTGGGGAGAACTTCGGTAATCACCAGGTCCCCGGGAAACAGTGACCGGCAGGATGCAGACACTGGTGCCCGTTCAACGTTGCAGGCAACGGCAGGAATTGCCAGGAACACCAGTCCAATTGCTCGAAAAGGCATCATTCGACACATTATAATGGGCAAAAAAAAGAGGGCGCCGAAGCGCCCTCCCCAAAAGCCTGAGATGTGCAACGAGTTAAGACTTATGGATTGGTCACGGTATTTTTTGGCGTAAGTACGCGGGCAAAATCACTGTAACTCATCAGATTGCCACCATCGTTGTCGACATCATCAACGTAAACCATGTGCAGTGTCCCGTCAGGCGCAATCTTGAACGCAGGATGCTGGAATTTCTCGTAGTCGTCCACAGAAAACAGATTGCTGAAACTCCAGGATCCGTTGATCTTCCGCGCATAGCGCATATCTTCGTCATTCCCAGGATCTTCAAGGTCCTTGACATAGATCATGTGGACATTATCGTGGTCGTCCAGTTCAAGCCGCATCCACAGCCCTTCCTGTTCGCTTGGGTCTGGATCAACACCGTCTTCGACCGCCCATGTGCCATCAATTGACCGGGTGGCCAGGGAAACCAGCCACGGTTGATCGTTGCCACGGTGTCTTTCGGTGGCCGCGATATAGATTGCTCCATCGGATCCGATTTCCAGATCCAGCCACGTATACCGATACGCCGCGGTCGCAGTCGCGATCAGTTCTTCGGCCCCGACTACGTCGTTAATCGTGTCATAGGTTACATAACGCCACTCTTCGTCGGCGTCCGCGTTATTATCGTCCAGCGCCCAGGTAATATGGGCAATGTTATTGGCATCCAGTTCGAACTCCAGCATCCGCTCTGACCGTCCAGAGTCCTCGGCAATGATATCGTTACTGACGAGGTCGCGAACGGTCCAGTCATAATCACCATCTCCATTGCCGTCCGTACCAATGATGTAACGAATGTCATTGTCTGTGTCGTCGTAGTCGATCGCATGGATTCGCCCGTCCGCGCCAACGGCCAGGTCATTCATAAAACCGATATTGTTGGATGTGGTCGCAATCGATTCGGTTACCCAAGCGCCCGTCTTATTGTTACTGAAATACAGGTCGTCATTGGAGTCTTCGAAATAGAGAATATAGACGTTGCCGTCTTCATCGACGTCAATATTGCTCATTTTTCCGACATCGTTCGCCAACCGAATCAACTGAACTTCCCAGAATCCGGTGACGTTGTTCGCATAGTACATATCGCCATTGCTACCGTAAAACGACACGTGCTGGTGGCCAAATCGGTCAATTGCTAACGAGGTCCAGGCGCGGATATTGGCGGCCTCCTGATCATTGTTGCCGTCACCGCCCACTGCCGATCCAGATACAAGAACAGCGGTCGGCAGCGAGTCATCACCGGTCAGCCGAACATATTTCAGCGCAGTATTATCCTGGTCAAAGTACGACACGTGGGGCGTCCCAGTGCCGTCCACGGCGATCGACGGGCTCAGGCCAACTGCCCCGCTAAAGTCTACGGGCAGAGTCTTTGAAGACCAGTTGTCACCGGATTTTCCGGCTGCGTACATCAAATTACCGGAGGCCACGTCAAAATAGACGATGTGGGCAATTCCGGACGCACCAACAGCTATATCAGTGGGGCCACTATGAACCGTCCCACTGTTTACCGTATCCCTGCTCCACGCCCCACTGTTACCGGTCGCGTAACGAACCTGACCGTTGCCGCGAAGGTACGAAATATGTACAACGCGGTCGCCGTCAATATCGATCGATGGAGAATAGCCCGAGTCAACCTGGTTGGACACTGTTTCAGTCACGAAGCTGCCACTTTCGTCGGTCGCATAGTTGAGCGACGAATAAACCGCGTTGCGATACGCCAGATGAACCCCACCGATGCCATCGACGCCGATTCCAACTGCGTCCAGGGATACCTGGTTCACCGAGGCCACGGCGGTAACCCAGGACGACCCAGATCGACTGGCAACCACAATGGCATCGCCCGACGATCGATAGCTGGCATAGCCAATCACCGGTGAGCCGGTCGGATCCAGATCCAGGGCATTAAAAGTTCCCGGTACTCCGTAACTATCTACGAGTTCTGTCGTCCAGCTGCCACCTGTGCTACGATTCGCATAGCGCAGGGTGCCTGCAAATGCATCGTGGTAAGCAATATGAACCTCGCCCGTCACATCTACGGCAATTGACGTATTGCCCGTTACAGAACTTGCAGAATCTACAACATCAACAGACCAGGATCCGCTTTCGTCCGTTGCGAACAACAAGTCCCCGGTTCCGACATCAACAAAACTGATATACGAACGCCCGAGCGGGTCCGTGTAGATTGATGAAAACTCACCCTGGTCGCCAGTGTTGCTGACAGTTTCCCGACGATTAAAGGGCATTTCAAAGCTTGACAAGTAGGCCAGCGCCCCCTGCGGGTTACTGACATGAAAGGTCAGTTCGTCGTTGTACTGCAGGTATGGCAATGAATCCTTCGGCCAGCTGTAAATCCCGCCCGCTGGCGAAATCGACGCGTAGCCGCCAATAGTGGCCGTGCCAGCTGAATTTTCGGACGAATAACCCGTGTTTTCGTTTGTATAACCGGATAATGCCGCCCATTCAACATCAATGCCGTAACCGGACTCGCCCATCACGATCACCGCAAATGCCGGAGGCGCAATTGGTGTTGTCTCGGTCACCAGAAAAGTAGCCGAGGAATTGCCAGCATCGTCAACCGTATAAAGCCTGTACTGGTGCAGGCTGCCGGTCTGGATCCCTGTATTATCCTTCAGTTCCAGTACAACCGGCTCAACAATTTGCTCCCAGGCACCACTGCCGCCAATCCTGCGAGTAATTCGGTACCGATCGAAATCTGGAACCGCACTGGCAGTCCAGCGCAGTTCAACCGCCGACCTTGTAACCGGATGGCTGTCGGCGTCCAATGTAGTGTCCGATACTGCAAACCAGTTAACGCCGGACAGCGTTGGCGGAGTCTGGTCCAGTGTCACGTAATTCGTAGCCGAAGCCGAATTACCGGCAATATCATAGACGACCGCTGTAACGATCTTGGTAAACTCGCCAGCATCCAGGTTGACACTGGTATTCAGCGGCACAGCCTGCCCCACGACGGCGGCAGTCAGGTTGCCGAATACATCAGTGGTCGCCGCATCAGGGGACAGCGAACCAACAACCGCCGAAACTGTTACCTGTGACACCTTGTTGGCGCCGCCGGCAATCTGGAACGATACCGTCGGCGGCAGATTGTCGTGGGTTACATCATCAGAATATGGCCCCGCCACGTTTCCGACGGAATCCCTGAGCTCAACCGCAATGCTGTTGTCCCCGTTCAGGTTCTGGACATGGACAGTCGTTCCAGGTGCCACATACGCAAACCATGTGCCCGCAAACGGATCCGTGATATTCCCCGAATAACGAACCTCGACAGGACCGTGCAGTTCGGTAACAGACCCGACCTGCACAAAAACGGGCTCGGATGTTGTCCATTCGCTGGATACTCCGTCAACCCTGATCTCGTTGCACTCGCTGCATGTCGGCGCAATGGTGTCCAGCGTGTAGGAAACAAAGTTATCGCCGATATTACCGGCAACATCCGTCACATACGCCGATACGACGTAGTCGGTGTTGGTCCCCGCCGCAATGGTGTGGCTCCATGACCACGTTGTCGTACCCGCCACCGGGAACGTCAACTCGGTGGCACTGCCAAAGGCGCCGCCATCCCAGTACATCATCGAATCGGTATCGAAAACGCTGATACCGACCGCCTCGACCCCGGACAGTCCGTCGGCGGACGTTCCGTTCATCGGGTTGGACACAACACTGGTGATGCCACCGGCAGGATCAAGGATGACAACCGATGGTACGGCGGTATCCAGCGTGACTACTGCGCCATACGGGACGCTCTCGTTGCCCAGCCCATCCCGATATGTGACGTAGATTGACTTTTCACCGTCAGCACCGGACACCTGAACCGTCGCCGATGCGGCAAATGCCGCCCAGCCGACTGGCCAGACGATGCTGGGACCAGTGACCTTCATCTGGAATGGTGGATTCGCACCCGTCACAAAAAACGAGCTTGAAATGGTCACCGAATTAGTGGCCACGGTATTGGCTGTGATGCTTCCGGTCGGCGCATCCTGATCCAGAGAAATGACAAGTGGACCAATCAGTGCAGAATTCCCTGCATCATCGATCAAAGCCAGGCGCAGGTTCTTGTTGCCTGTTCCGGCCACCATCGAAACGTTCGTAGATGACTGCGGAGCAAACCAGTTGGTCGCCCCACCAATGACATCGTCAATGACACGAGCGTGGGTAACCGGATTTGGGTTGGCATCAGCCCACGAAAGGAAAACTGTAATATCCGCAACGCTTGTTATCGCAACCGCGGCCGTAATCGACCCGGTCGGGTCAATCGTATCGAAATAGATTGAGTCCGAAACCGGAGCACTGGTATTGCCCAGGATATCCCGCATTGCAATCCAAACAGTATTGGTGACATTTGCGGTGGACAGTGTCACGGCCAGGGGACTAGCGCCTGCGAACAGATACCAGCCAAGCGGTGCGGTTACGTCGCCGGTTACCCGGAATTCAAACGGCGCGCCGCCGCCACTGATCGGTGAACTTACAACCGGCGAACTGGTGCTGTTCGCACCGCCTGCAAGGTCGATCAAAACAGAACCGGGTGCCGTCTGGTCCAGGTCGATGGATTCGGGGAATGAAAAGGCATTTCCGGCTGAGTCATAGAACGTAACTGTCAGGTTCTTGGTTCCGTCACCTGTCGTCAACGTCGCGGTCGAGAAATCGGTAATAGATTGGCCAAATTGCTCTACGACATCCCCTGAACCAGTCAGATTGTACGTAACCGTATCGCTGTACCCGGCAAAGGCCAGGTTGACCAGAGTTGCCGAAGTCGCTGCGGCACCGCCCTCGATCTCGAACGTTGCCGCCGTTGGGGCAACGTTATCGTGGGTGACAGAATCCGAGAAGACACCGGACGCATTGCCCAAGGCATCGCGGAATTCCACGTTGACTGTATTCACGCCATTTGCCAGTGCCAATGTCACATTGGTCGTCGCTACATAAGGGATCCAGGTCCCGGCAATGCCGTCAATGATATTGCCGGTCAAGCGAATATCGGCAACCCCACTGCCTGCTCCGTCAACGGCCTCCAGATCCAGATTAACCGTCAGGAAATTCACCCACGGGTAACGCGGCACATCAATGGTAATGCACGTGATGCACGTCGGTGCATCCGAGTCAAACAGAAACGAACGGGAATCAGACCTGGCTCGGCTTACGCCGTCGCTGGCGCGGCTTACAACGGTAAATGTGGTCGTTCCGGACTGTGCGGAAAATGTGTAGTTCCATGTACTGAAGTCCGTGCCTGTGTCGTTGACCTCGAACCAATTGGCTGCGGAACTGTCAAACTGCCCGGAGCTTTCGTCATAGTAAAGCCCGGAACTGGTATCAACAGCCTGGATTACAACTGTTGTCACCCCAGCACCCTTGGTGGGCGCATTTGGATCCCCGGACGTACCTGAAAAAACTGGCATCGCAGAATGGCTGGATCCACCCGCTGGCCCCGTCACTGTCAGATCAGGATTGGTCCTGTCGGAAACGATGTCGCCACGAATGTCCCCAAGGCACGCAGATTCATTGCCAGCCCTGTCCACGTATCGGAAACTGATTGCATTGGTATTATCAGCATCCAGCCCGGAATAGAAGTACGAAAAATTAGCTGGGAATGCCTGGGCGCTTTCGAGCGGATCGGCACAGATCGAATCGGTTTCGTAGACCAGCAGCGTCGGCACATCTGCAATTGTATCCGGACCTGCCAACAAAAGATCAACGTAAACGAATGTATTTGCAGTCATCGGAACGCTGTTAACAGTTGGCGAACTGACCGAAACGGTGCCCCCAGGACCAGTCTGGTCCAATGTTACGGCATCTGCATAGTCTGCAGTTTCGTTCAGCAGTCCGTCTCGGTAACGAACGGTGACCGTCTTGATCGATTCACCTGTCGTTAACGTAATTCGCTGCGAGGCGGTCGCAGGCACATCTATCCAGCTGTCCTTGAATGTCGTTGCTACGCCATCAACGCCGGAACCACTGACAAACATCTGCACAGGTGCATTCGCGTCGGTCGCATCCAGGCCAACCAGATCAACTTGAACTGTATTCGAAAACTCTTCATCGGTATTGTTCGGAATGTCGATATTCAGGCAAGTTGTGCATTGCGGTTCCTGCGTATCGATCTGGAACGTCGAACTGCCCGACCCAACATTACCTACCGCATCTACAGGGTAGACCTGGACCGTGAACGTCTTGGACCCCGTTTGCGCCGGCATGACCGGACTTGACCACGGGTCAGTACCCGTCGCAGCCATACGTATTTCAACCGGACTGATGAACGTATTCAATCCAGGATGAAAGTAAAAGGTGCCATCAAAAACACTTACGGTCAGGAACGTAACACCTGTGGGTGCCAACCCGGGATCAACAGAGTTCCCGGAAATCTGAAATGGCCACGGAGTTAAACCTGTCACCGGCGAGGTTACTGTCGCCGTTGGTGCAACCGTATCGACGGTAACAGACGCACCGAAGCAGCCACCAATATTGTCCGCATTGTCAACCAGCCTGAAACCAATGTTTGCCACACCGTCCGTTGTTGGCAATGTCCAGCCATAGGCCTCA
>JBFJWU010000178.1:0-7160 GCA_041623475.1 bacterium
CCACCGTCCTTAACAAAGAAAGCACTATTTGTCCAGTCAGGGACCTTCTTTGACCGGGGCACCCCAAGGCGCTGCAGCACAAGGGTTTTTTCATTGAATTGCCATGATCCAGCAACCTAAAAATAGTGTTAGCTAAAACTAATTTTACGCAATTCCTGACCGAATTCTGGAAAATCCGCTGCGGACCAACCCTCGATCACAAATTTAGGCCAAGAATTGACGACAGTCCTGGGTGGAGGCGACCACCCAACTGTAAACCGTTGCCAACATTAGGTTTTTTATAGTTGCACATTTTTTGTGCATTTGGCTGAAAGCGGGAATATTCGTTGCTATGCGGTGCTGTTGCACAGGGTTTTTCACAACTTCTCCACATCGTCAGTGGAAATCCTCAACCATCCAGAACCGTTAAAAAAATGAACAGGTTTCACCCTGCGATGATTTGCTACAATAGTGTCTTCCCAACCCCGAAGGAGCCCTGATGACTCGCCTGATTTCCGCCAGAACCATTATTATTGGCCTGCTTGCGATTGTGACCCTGGCGACCCAGGCACCGGCACAGTTCGGCGGCGCCGGACCGTTCAAGATGGGGGCGAAAGTACCAACGTCGGTCGTGCAGGTTTTGCAGCTCAACCCCCCGATGCGGTTGCAGCCGACCAAACAGGTGCTGCCCAAATTGATCGACAAGCCGACATTGCTGATCTACGTGATACCGGGAAACCCTGCCGCCGAAAAGGCAGCCGCCGAAGCGGCCGCGAAAGCTGCAAGTTGGAAAAATATCCAACTGCTGCTGGCTGTTCGCGGAATGAACAAACGCGAAATCGACGCTGCAATCCAATGGGTACAGGATTCTGCCATTACCGTCCCGGTGGTCATCGATGATTCGATGCAACTTGCCCTGGGACTCCAGGCCTTCAAGGTACCCAGTTATTCGATGTTTGACGGCCAGGCCAGGGTCATGGTCCGGCAGGTTTCGGGAATGGAACGCAAGGTCAAAGATGGCCGATCGCTGGACGAGGTAATCGCGGACATTGAAGCTGGCAAACCGGTTCCGATGTCAGACGGCGAACTTCGCGAGGACACACGGATCATGATGGGCAAGGCGATCAAGCCAATCAACCTGAAAGCAGCCCCCTATAGCAAGGGGCCGGCATCGATTACGATCGGCGCCGGAGCCAAGCGGCCAACGCTGGTGGTCTTCTGGCTGGCCACCTGCCCCCATTGCCAGAAAGAAATGCCCAAAGTCGGGAAATGGTGGGAGAGCAACAAAAACGCTGTAGAACTGGTCACCATTACCCGGACGGATGGCCAGTATGTTGGTCACACAACCAAGTACCTTGAGTCAAAGGGGCTGACAGACATGCCGGTCTATACCGCCACAGACGATGCGTACACGTCATTCAAAGTCGAGGCGATCCCGACATGGGCCATGCTCGCCGCCGACGGAACCATTGTTGAAGTTGCGGTTGGCGAAGATCCGGCAATTGCCCGAAAACTGACCGAAGGTTTGAAAAAGGCGAACGCGCGCCAGCCCTAGGCCAGCTTTGCGCCGGATTCGTCGCTTTTGCCGGAAAACAGTTCTCCCAGGATGGTACTCAACGAGCTTAACGAAAACGGCTTGTAAAGAATCGAGTGGACATCAGCTGCAAACGTCAGCCCGGCCAGTTCATCCGGACTGCGGGCCGTAATCAGGACAATCTGTGGCATCTGGATCTCGCCTTTGTCGGCGATGGACTTCAGGTTCTCAATAAAGTCCATTCCTGACATCTCCGGCATCGACAAATCCAGCAACACAACACGTGCGCGGATCTGGCTCCATCGATCCAGTGCGTTCTGCGGGCTGGTAAACATGGCTATCGAGTATCCGAATTCTGTCAGCGCCGTCTGGTAAAACAATGCCGACTCTTCCTGGTCTTCGACGATGCAGATATCGACAGATTCTTTCTGGTCGGTGCGCCTGCCCGCTTCGGCAACCAACCCATCGTCCTGGCGAATCGGCAGGCGAACAACAAAACGGGTCCCGCGTCCTGGTTTGCTTTCAACGAAAACAGTTCCCTGGTGGTTCTCGACGACCTCGTGAACCAGCGCCAGGCCGATACCCATTCCGCCATACCTGCGGGTCGCCGACGGGTCGACCTGATAAAACCGGTCAAAAATGCGACTAATATTTTCTTTGGGTATCCCGACTCCAGAGTCGGTTATTTCCAGGATGACGTCTGGATCTTCCTGTCTCAGGTCCACCTGAACCTCGGCGGACTCGCATCCCTCCGTAAATTTGATGCCATTCGAAAGAATGTTCAGGATCATCTGCCGCACCTGACGACGGTCCCCCTCGATCATCACGGCACCGCTTGTTGACATATGTTTCAATGCCACACCGCGCGTTGCTGCAAAAGGCTGCATCTCTTCGAGAACCTCGATAACGACGTCATTAATATCGAACGTGTTGGACTCGAACGGACTCATTCCGCGGGCCAACTGACTGGCCTGGACCAGATCCTCAATGACCCTGTTCAAATGGTCGGCGTTGCGAATCACGGTATCCAGGAACTGTAATTGGTCTTCATTCAAATTATCGGCGTATCGGTACCGCAGCAGTTCCGCGTATCCGCGAATTGAAACAAGCGGGGTTTTCAGTTCGTGGCTGACGTTCTGCAGAAGATGGGTCTTCATCCGGTCCATCTCCTGCAACGTGGCATTTGCCCGTTCCAATTCGTCAGCCTTGGCCGTCAGCGCCGCGGTTCGTTGTGCAACGACCTGCTCGATCTCGCCCTTTGCCCGATTCAGTTCGTCCGTTCGTTCCGCAACCAGGGCTTCCATGTGCGCCATGCTCTCGAAGACCGCGAAGTTGTCTGAACGGCGGTTCTGGAGGCTCTCCACCCGCTCTTTGAGGACTGCGACTGTACGGCGAAGCGCATCCAGCTCTTCAGCGGGGTCAGGGGCACGATCAGCCAAAGCGTACACCCGTCAACGTATGGTTGAGGTGCAATCCCATGTACTGCTCACCATATGTATTCAATCCCGCGACCGGTAATCCTTCCAGAAGCCTGGCACATTCCTGTCGATTGCCGTCTGCTTCCATTTCCAGAAACCGTCCAAGGCAATTGAACAGCAGAACACCACTGGCACCCTGCAGTTCCGAAACCAAACGGCCCAGTTGCTCACGGATCCCGACTGGCGTCATTACCGTTACGACAGCTCCCTGTTCCAACGCGCTTGCGAAAATCAGGTCGTCGCCCTCGATCCGATAGACGCTGCGAATGTACCAGCGATCCTGGATCCGGACCGCAACCGGATATTTGGATACCGCCGGCACGGTCAATTGGTCCGGTTCCAGGCCTACCAGCTCGGCATATGCCAGGCGGGCCGGGCGCCCGTCTATGGTTCGTACTTTACGAGACGATCCAACGACATCTGTGATAACAGCCTGTTTGTCGGTTGGAACGAAATGATGATGCTGGAAGCTGGTCAGGCCCAACCGGCATCGACACACCAGGATCAGGTTCTGGTTTTCGACAACTCGTCCGTCAACGATGACGTACGTTGCCTCAAATCGCAGTCCGTCCGACGCAGTCGCGCCAACCAGTGGTATATCCGGCAGTGCCAGGTGCATTCGGGCGGTCACGGTTTCTTCCGTCTGCTGCAGGCCGGCACTGAACAAGATGGCCACCCCTTCGGCTGCCGGATCCCGCAACAGGTGTAAACCCAGTTCTCGCTCAAAGGTGCTTACGCGGCCGACGATCTCCTGCCAGCCTGCTTCATTGGCCGGCACTTCAAAATGGAATCCGAATACCGACAAGTCTTCTTCCGGCACCAGGATTGCCGACACACCGCTGGCCGCAATCTGGCCATCGCCAAGAACACCGCTGGACGAACATCCAAAGAACGTCGCATCCGGGTAATAAGTCCCCAGTTCGTCGAGAAGCACGAGGACATCAACCTCTGGCGAGACGAAAAGCAACATGGTTCCGGGGATCGCCGGTATCCTGGCCGCCAGTTGCTGCGCAACCTGTACGGGATCCCATTGCTGGTCGGCGGCACCGGCCACGTGTGCAACCGGCCATCTTGAATCAGACAATCCGTGCAGTCCCTCGTAATCGCAGGAATATCCCTGCTGCAATAATCATGCAGAATAGCAGTCCCGGCAGCGCATTAGTCGCCCCCCCTGCAGACACGTTACAACCACACCCACCCGACGGCAATTGCGGCACCGTCGGGTCCGTAGTTGCATCACTGCCACCACCGCCACCAATAAACTGGCCCGGTGTGCCAACCCTGAACTCGGAAAATCCAGACGGATCCCCGGGTAACTCACCGGAATCTGCCGTAACTGCGAACCGATACAAATACTCACCGGCAACGGGAAATGTGACCTGGACCGTATACATCTGCGTGTCCAGCGCGGCGATCTGGTCCAGGCCATAGTGTGCGATGTCGCCAAACGGATCGCGGATGACCAGCGCAGCCCCCAGAATCGAGCCCACCTGTCCTTCTGGATCAAACAGAAGCGACCGGAACGTTACCGGTTCCGAAGGCCCGGGATTGTCGGGCTCCAGGCCGTCACTCGCGAAACCATCATCTCCGACCCAGGTCAGGATGGGATCGACGTCCAGGGCACCCGCGATGTCCAGGCGACGATCGCCGATCACACCGCTGGTGCCAGACGTCTCGACCGCCAGGAGCTCGCCGCGGTCTGTCAATTGCCGCACAACATCTGCCGCCGACAACTGGGGATAGACACCGCGCACCAACGCGGCAGCCCCCGCAACGTAAGGTGCCGCAAAACTCGTCCCCTGGATAAAGCCGAAGGCACTGCTGTAATCATCACCCTGTTTGATCCAGCGTACGCCCTGGATTGCCACCCCTCCCGCAAACAGATCGCTGTCATGGTCACCACCGGTCGTCATCACAAATCTGATTTGCAGGTCACTGGGCAGGAAACCAAGGATTGCCTCGAAATCGTAGTACGGCTCGGCGACTCCAAGTCCGGAATATTTCCCGTCCGGAGCCAGTGTCCAGTTACCAACACCGCCGACCCTGTACTCAAGTCGCAGCTCTGAACCGGTACCCAGGTCGTGGGTCACGGCATACGTCAGGATCCCGTTTCCCCAGGATGCCAGGTCAATTGCGTCAGACTCGAGCGTCTGGTTGATTCCGTTCTCGTGACCGGACGGAGACGTCTGGCCAAATTGCTGGACGGCAAATAACGTGCCAAAATCGCCGACGATTGCGATGTCACCCAGGATTGATTCCGCCACGCCCCAGGTAATATTGCTGCCCCCCGCGGTAAAGTCGGTACCGTCGACCCGGCCGCTGCTGATCGGGCCTGATTCTGTCGTATCATCAAAATTTGCCTCGTCCCACAGATCGATAAACGGAACCACGTCTGTCCGTACGCTCATTCCCGGAGCTGCGATATTGACAGAGCCACCGAAATTTGAAAACGAAGCCAGGCCATTGTCATTTGTGTGGGCAGCGACACTAAGCAACTGCGGCATATCGTGGGCCGCCGGAAAAAACGGACTGTCTTCCATGTCGGCGCCGGAATTACCCGCTGCCGCAACCAGAACGATGTCAGCAGCGGCCAGTTCATCCAGCTTTGCCTTGATGATGCTGTCTTCCTCCGGTCCTCCCCAGCTCATATTGACCACGTCGGCATCTGCGGCAAGTGCGTAATCAAGCGCTGCAACGGCAGCGTTGGTCAGTCCGCAATCCGATCCGGTCAGCGTCGGAAACGCGCCCAGGAAACGGATATGGATGATCGACACATCCCACGCGACACCGGCAATCCCATAGCCATCGTTGCCGGACGCACCAATGACACCAGCCACCTGGGTCCCGTGCCCGACGGCATCATTCGGGTCACCGTCGTTGTCGCACGCGTCCCAGCCATTGACATCGTCGATATATCCGTTATTATCGTTGTCCAGGCCGTCGTTTGGAACTTCATCGCCATTTACGTACAGGTTGGGTACAAGATCCGGATGCAGCACATCGCCACCTGTATCAATAACCGCAACGCGGACTTGCCGATCGCCAGTGGTTGTATCCCAGGCAACGTCTGCACGAGTGTCAACTCCTGGCTCGCCCGGGTCCAGCTCACAGAACCCGTCGTCGTTGGCATCACACGCAGATCTACCTGGGTCTGCAGGATCCTGGGGCGTATTCAATGTCTGGCCGTTGTTGCGTAGCCCCCATTGTTTGCCGAATTCAGGATCGTCAGGAACCCGCGCAACGTGCCAGCGTCGGTTGGGCTGGACAATTGCCAGGTCGGCCAGGGGTTCGAGGATCTGGATAAGTTGCGCACCGACGACCGGCTCACTTAGCTGCAGACGGATCGTACCTGACAGCCTGACAGGCGACCAGACCACGTCAATCCCCAGTTGTCGGGACACGTTCCCGACCCAGTTTTCCAACTGTTCAGGAATCTCCAGGCTTGTGAAACGGACCAGCCAGTCTGATGCCAGTTCGGTTGCGACCAGATCCGGATTGGATTCGGCGTTTGCATACCCCACTGGTGTGGCCGTCATAGCCAGCACCAGTCCCAGACCTGTAACCAGCGACCGCAGCGGTCGCAATGGACGACACATTTTGCGTTCCTGCCCGATGACTGCGTGATAGAATAACACAGTAACCCCCCGAAATTACAGGGATTTTAGGCCACATCTGGTCAAAATTGAATGTGGATTTGTCGTCGGGAGGCGACCCAATATGACATTTTCCTGCGCACGATGTGAAAACGAAGGCCCCCGATTGGAAGCCAAGCCTTTGGGCGGCACACTTGGTGAAGAAGTACTGGAACGGGTTTGCCAGAACTGCTGGAACGAGTGGGACGAGGTTCAGCTGAAAATCATCAATGAATACCGCCTGAACCTGGCCGTACCGCAACATTACGACATGCTGGTCGACGAACTGAAGAACTACCTCTGCCTGAAAGAAGGCGCAACCGGCAGCGCATCGGTTTCAGTCGACGACAAGTCAGAACAGACTTACTAGGCGGGCTATTCGTCCAGCGATTACAGTCAGATCCGCTCCAGCACAATCGGCAACCGGTCTTTTGGCTTTGGCAGGCTGCTGAAGTCAAGTTCCATTTTGTAGTTCTTTGATACATTCCAGCGGTATTTCAGCAGGATCTGGTGCATGACCGCCTTGACTTCCTGGTC
>JBFJWU010000179.1:0-7141 GCA_041623475.1 bacterium
AACGCAACGCATCTGGTTTTCGGCTCAGAAATCGACGGACTGGACAAGGACTGGCTGGATTCGGGTCGACCTGTCGTCGGCTTTCCGCAGTCAGAAAAAATTCGCAGCTACAACCTGGCGAGCGCAGTCCATTCGGCGATCATGGAATGGCTGCGGCAGGTCGAACAGGTCCAGCGTCGCTAGCGTCCCTCAAGGCTCAAAGTTATCAAGTCCAAGTGCCTCGTTTGCCGAATTGTCCGGCGCGGGTTTGTCGAGGATGTCCGACGGGATCGTTGCCGCGGCCTCTTCGTCGCTGGCAGCTTCGGGAACCTTCTGTTCGCGCGACTGTTCAGTGCCGGGCTCCGGTTTGCCACGTTCAGGAGTGTCCTGAGCGGGGGTGGCTGGCTCCGCGACCGGTTGCGGTTTCGCAGCTGGTTGCGGTGCGGGGTCCGGTGTTACGTCATCGTCTACAGGCAACGACACTGGTTCCGGTTCGGCATCGTTTAGATCCGCAGCCGGTGTCGGTTCCGGGTCCGGCGTTTGGGCAGGCATCGTATCTGCTGATGCAGGCGCCACGACCGCACGGCGGGTATTGAGGGCTCCGCCAAACCTGTAACCTGCACTGGCAAATACGCGATAATCCGGAACGGCTGGGCCAAGACCGAATCGGTCACCAATAAACCCCTCGCCACCTGCGGTCACCCAGACATCGTCGCGGGCCGCAAATCGAATTGCGGCAGATCCTGTGTGGACCAGTGGTCGATCGTCGAAGTTCGCTTCCGCTGCGACTTCGACCACGTATTCCAGGATTATCAGGGTCGGCCCGGCGAGTAATTCCAGGCCGGCGACCCCTTCTGCCCATAGGTAATCCCGCATTGTCCACGCCATGCGTTCAATCGCCGATGGGTTCCTGGTTCCTTTGAGGAAATTAATCGTCCGATCATAGATGAATTGCCCGCTGACGTGCAGCCTGGCCGGGAGTCCCGAGACGGCCTGTTCACCGAACAGGCTGAATGCCAATCCGATGCCCGGCGTTGCAATATCTGAGATGGAACTTCGCCCGTCGACACCCTGGAAGAGGTCATACGTACCAAACACTGCAACGCTGCCGATCCCGTCGCCGTGCGCATATTTGGCAGAAAGGCGGACATCGCCAAAGCTGGAAATCTGGTCCTCGCCGACGCAGCCGGTGCAATCGGTCCGCAGTCCCGAAAGCTGAATACCCGTTTCGAACAACCCCAGGATTGGAACGAGCGCGGATAGATAGTAATCACCCTGGCCGACATCGGTTCCGGGCCCCAACAGTCCTTTGTCTTTGACCAAACCGAACCCGGCCGTCAGGTCGACTTTGCCGTTTGCGACCGTCCGCGCATATGTACTGTGAATGCCGCCTGAAAGGCCCCCATCCAATGCGGGTACCAGCCAGACCGGACCGCTGACGGGGTCAGATGCACGAGCGGTCCCGGTGGAAACCAACAGCGCAAGCAACGTCAGCACCGTTGTTGCCCTGATACTGGCGGGTGTCTGTTTCAAGGTCAGGCGGGTTCCTGTGATGCGCGGTGATCTGCCAGGAATTTCTCTAACCCGATGTCGGTCAGCGGATGTTTAATCATTTGATCCAGTACGGACGGGGGCAACGTTGAGCAATCTGCGCCCTCGATCGCCGCCTGGATGACATGCTGGGGATGACGCAGGCTCGCCGCAAGGATTTCGGTCCCGTATCCATAGTTGTCAAAGATGACCCGGATTTCCCGGATAATCTGCATCCCGTCATGGCCAATGTCATCCAGGCGTCCGACAAACGGACTGACGAACGCGGCGCCAGCCTTTGCTGCCAAAAGGGCCTGCAACGGTTGGAAAATCAGAGTGACATTGACGCGGATCCCATCGTCTGAAAACGCTTTGCAGGCTTTCAGCCCATCGGCGGTCATGGGAACTTTAATGACAATATTCGGGTGGATTGCTGCCAGTTCCCGGCCCTCGGGAATCATTTCGTCGGCATCCGTTGCTACCACTTCGCCGCTGATCGGGCCATTGACCAGGTTCGCGATTTCGGTCAAGACGTCTTCGCGGGAGCGCCCGGATTTGGCTACCAGGCTGGGATTTGTCGTGACCCCATCGACCAGGCCGCTGGCGGCGAATCGCCGGATTTCATCCGTGTCGGCGGTGTCCAGGAAAATCTTCATCTATTCAAGTCCCTTCGTCTGTTTCATCAGATCCGTGCGGCGCTAGCAGGATACCAATGGTTCCCGTAATTGTATCCTCGTGAAAATTCTGTCCTTCAATACTGAAGAATACCAATGGCGTAATAAAGTAATCCACTCCGACGACCAGGCCAGCAGGGAAAACCTCCTGGACGTCGTCCAGTCCCGGGTCCAGATCCGATGGAATGAAATCCTGAAGCACTTTGTTCCGGTTCCAGATGACACCGCCATACAGATTCCATGTATCAAACGCCCGGGACAGAATCAGTTCTGCGTGGTACTGCCTGGTCCGAAGTGAATCGTCGACGCGGGTCCCTCGTGGTGAAATGGTGCCAGGGGTGTCGCCTTCGTTTCTAATGAACAGGGCGCCACCGCCGATCGCGACGTTTATTTCGAACCGTTCCTGGAGGATGGGGTAGAATCGGAGGTCAACGCCACCACCTACGCCCATATTTCCGCGAAATTTCGTGCGAGACCTGCGAGCGTCGGCAGCCATTAACGTGCCGCCAAACTCAAGCCAATCAACGGGGATCAAACTCAGGCGCGAAACGATCTGCAGCCGTTGCAGGTCATCCCGTTCACTGGCTCGATTGTCCAAAGCCAGGCTCGAATATCCCAGGCCGACAGATGCCCGCATACTGAACGCCGGCGATGGGGCACCGGGGAGTCCGATCGCGGCCGCACCGGCGTGTACCGGGCTCAACAAGACCATTGGTGCCGCAAGCAGCAGCAGGCGGAACATCAACGGGCCTGGAAGTAGTTCTCGACGACCGTAATAAATCGTTCTGAAATGTATTTGAGTTCTACCCCGACCTCAAACAAATCGTCGTCAGAGGCGGACGGCGCACATCGCTTGATTTCGCCAAAGGCCTCGACAACGTCGCCCTCCAGGTTGAGCGAAAGGCGAATAGTGCTGCCCTCGTCCATGGGCCGGGGAAGTTCCAGTAAAAGGCCGCGAACGCTCATATCGACTGTCAGGGCGACCCCTTCATCGTCTTTGATATTGTCGATATTGAAGTGGTCGTAGGAAACCAGAAGCTTTCGGTCAACGCGCTTGAATCGGCGATGTTCGGTCATCGTGGCCTGTCCTGGTCGGGGTCGTACGGAACTGGCTCTTATGATAATCGAACGCCGGCCAGATCGTCGACCGGTTGTCCTTGAGAATACGGATAGTCAGACCTTCAGGCGAATGATACCCGGCAGAATCTCGAACGTTGCAGGCAGTCGCCCGGGGGCTTCGCCGTCGACATCCAGCAGAACTTCGACGTCGCTTTCTGCCCTCAGGGCCGAGCAGCGAAACGCTTCGATTTTGTCCTGTCCAATATGCGTCCCGCGATACAAATGCAGCATATTGCGAATGACACCAGGCAGCGATATGTCGCCAAGAATTACGACATCAAAAAGACCGTCGTCGATCCGGGCATTGGGCGTAAACTTCATCCCTCCGCCGGCAAACTGACCATTGCCGACGGCGACGAGACGAACAGTCCGCTCAAGGCTCGGATCGTTGTCAAGTGTCAGGCGCACCATCTGGTTCCGGTAGGTTGCCAGGGTTTGGACAGTGGCCCACAGGAACGCAGCTGTACCGCCCAGATAACGCCCGAGACTGGATGCGTTGACCCGCATGTCGACGGCGCCACCCATACCAAAGCTGGCAAGGTTGTCAAAATAGCGGACTTTCTGGCTGCCGTCGTGAGCCGTATACGTTAATTTGCCAAGATCCATTGGGCGCGCCGTGCCGTTTGCCAGTGCCTGTATGTCACCCGCCAGGGATCGGGACTCACTTACGGTCCGGCGAAAATCATTGCCGGTACCACGCATCACGAATGACAGGCACGCTTCCGGTTGAATCGGGCGGTCGTCGCGGATAAATCCGTTAACGACTTCATTCAACGTACCGTCGCCACCAACGGCAATGATCCAGGTTCGGCCCTCGTCCAGACCCCGGGCGGTCAGTTCCGTCGCTGCACCCTGCCTGTCCGTCATCCACGCATCGATGGGCCCGATTGCCTGTTCAATCCGGTTCTGGATTCTTTGCCAGTTGCGCCCGGTCCTGCCACTTCGTGACTGCGGGTTGACGATTGCGAGCGGCTTCGCGCCGGGGCCTGACACGTTCAGGGGGCCCGTCCCATATCGTCGGCCTGGTTATCTGACATTTTCGTGCGAACCTCGTGGCCAGCTTCCGTTGCCAGGAGCGCGGCGATATCGCCGGGAATCAATTGCTTGGTCAGGCGGTCGACAAACTTGGTGACCACCTGCGTGCATCCAAACAGAACAGACGTGGCCAGAACAACAACCACTATGCGGTGAACAGACATAACGCCAATCCTTTCATCCCGCGGAGATAGTGAATTCTAGACCAGGAATGACCTGTCGTACAAGCCGGGCGGGGATCCGCGATTTTCTTGCTGGTCCAGCACGGGTTCGGCCGATCCCGACCGGACCGTTGGGTCGTGTCTTCAGAGAATCTTATTCAGTAACGCTTCAATAGAAGGGACATGGAACTGAAAGCCCGCCTGTTTGAGCTTCTCCGGAAGCGCTTTGCAACTGGGCAATAGCAACGCGTCAGCGGCCTCACCCAATACGGCCCGCAGGGCAAATGCCGGAGCCGGCAAGAATGCCGGACGGCCTAATCGGCGGGCCGCCTGCCGTGTCAGTTCGACCTGGCGCACGGGCCCGGGCGCGACCATGTTCCACGGGCCATCCAGATGTTCGCTATCAATCAGAAACACCATCGCCGCCGCAAGATCGTCGGCATCGATCCATGCCCACCATTGCTGACCGTCGCCAAGCGGGCCACCGGCACCCAGTTTGATCGGCAGGAGCATTTTCTGCCAGGCGGGCGCATCGGCGGCAAGGACAAGGCCGATCCTGACAACGGCCTGTCGAGGTGCCCCGTCCAATTCCAGGACTTTAGCTGCCTCGGCTTCCCACTGGACACATACCCGGGACAGGAAGAAATCGGGATCAGGTCCCAATGATTCCGTAGCCTCGCGCTCGCCGGTGTCACCGTAGTACCCGGTCGCCGACGCCTGGATCCAGACGGGCGGTTTAACTTCAGCCTTTTTGAATCCGTTGACCAGGGCCCGTGTCGCGTTGACGCGACTGTCGAGAATTTTGTCCTTCAGTCGGCCATTCATTCGACCTTCGCCGATGGACGCTCCGGCCAGGTTAACGATTGCGGACGCGCCGTCCAATGCAGTAGCAACTATTTGTATTTCTGCAGGATTGCCGCCCGCTGCTGCGGTCGGATTCCAAACGAAAGACTCGATATCGGACGGTCTCGGGGCACCTGCTGATGTTGTCAGGATTCGAACCTGGTCTCCGCGTTTCTGGAGCGCCTGGATCAAGTGGGTGCCAACAATGCCCGACGCACCGGCGATCGTAATGATTTCAGGCATCGATGGTTTCTGGTTCGGTCACTTGTTGCTCACCCATGATGAAAACCCGTCGTACAATTTTTCGACTTGTCGGTCATTTTCCGCTTCAACGTAAACCCGCAGGATTGGTTCCGTTCCGCTGGCACGGACCAGCAGCCAGGCGTCGTTATCAAACAGGAATTTGTTGCCGTCGAGGCGGTCAATCCTGACGATGTCGCGATTCGCCAGTTCAGTCGGAGGGCACTTTTTCAAGCGCCCAAGGATCGACTCTTTGTCGCTCGCGGGGATGTGCAGGTCCCAACGCCGGTATACGGAACGGCCGTATTGTTTGTACAGGGCGTTCAGCTGGGTGTGCAACGGTTTGCGATTCTGGATGATCATCTCTCGCAGAATGACCCCGCAGAGAATCCCGTCACGCTCAGGAAGAAACTCGGTGACGGCGATTCCGCCACTCTCTTCGCCTCCCAGCAAGACCCCGCCGGACAGCATCTCGCCGACAATGTGCTTGAATCCGACCGGTGTCGTGACGACTTTCAATCCCCTGTCCTCTGCAACCTTGCGAACCAGTTCTGATGTCGCGAAGTTCCGGACAATCGCACCCTTTTTCCCCATCCTGTCCACCAGAAAGGTCGTCATCAGTGCCATGATTTCGTGGGGATAGACGAACTGCCCGCGGGCGTCACATGCTGCAACTCGATCAGCGTCACCGTCAGTGGCAATACCCATTCGCGCATCCGTTGACTTGACAGCCCGGCACATGCCACGCAGGCGCGGCTCGACGGGCTCCGGTCCATCGCCGCCAAAGCCGGGGTTTTCGGCGCTTCGCAGTTGTTTTACCGCAGCGCCCGTTCCCGCCAGCGCCCGTTTCAGCAGGCCTCGTCCGCTGCCGAACATGGCATCGTGGACGATCATATCCCTACCCGGCGACGGCTGAATGAAGGACCGCAGTCGGGCCAGATGTTCATCGTTCAGATCGGCGACTTCGATTCCCGAGTCCGGGCTGGCAGGCAACCGGACAGGCCTGGCGGCAGGTTGCCGTTTGACCGTGTCCAGTTTTCGTCCCAATTCATTGATCCATTTTGGCTGGGCGCTGCCGCCGTAATCACCCTTGATCTTAAATCCAAGGTACTCCGGAGGATTATGGCTGGCAGTGATCATGATCCCGGCGGCACCGGAACGCCCGACAATAGCGGCGCAAATCCCGGGCGTTGCCGTTGGACCGTCTGAAAGGACGACATCGTAGCCAGCTTTGTTGAGCATGTTCGCTGCCAGGCAGGCGAATCGCCGGGCCTGAAAGCGCGTGTCATGGGCAACCAGTACTGGTTCGTTTCCCTTCAGAGCCTTTTTCATCCGGGAGGTCTGCATCAATGCCTTGACCACCGATGCAAACCGATCGGATGTAAACCCTTCGCCAAGGATGGCCCGCCAGCCATCGGTTCCAAATACGACTTCGGGATAGCTCACCAGCGTGTGCTCCTTGTTGATGGGTTCGAAAACGAAAAACGCGCCCCGAGCAGGGCGCGTCTGAAAAATTCAAAAACAGTCACAATCCGGATTTTACGTGAATCTGGGTAGCTC
>JBFJWU010000180.1:0-7099 GCA_041623475.1 bacterium
ACGGCCTCACCCTTGTTGACCAGCTTGCCGCGGGCCAGGTCACGACCGTAGCACAGGGCGCAGACACCATACGGCGCCTCGCAGGTCAACGGCGACCGGATCATGACCGAGTCAATACCGGCGTTCTCGACCATCTCGGCACGCTCTTCATTAATCTCGTCACCAGCTTCGATCAGCAGTTCACCGGAATACGGATCGACGATCTCGTGCAATGCCGCCCGCCCCAGGATCCGCTCGGACAGGGTTTCGATCACTTCGCCGCTTTCGACCAGGGCCGTTCGCTCGATGCCATCAATGGTCCCGCAGTCGTTCGTATTAATAATGCAGTCCTGCGACACGTCGACCAGTTTTCGGGTCAGATACCCGGAGTTCGCCGTTTTCAGCGCTGTATCGGCCAGGCCCTTACGAGCACCGTGGGTCGAAATAAAGTACTGGAGAACGTTCAGGCCTTCGCGGAAGTTTGCAATAATCGGAGTCTCGATGATCTCGCCGGACGGCTTGGCCATCAAGCCCCGCATCCCGGCCAGCTGTCGCATCTGCTGGATCGATCCACGGGCACCAGAGTCGGCCATGATGTAAATCGAGTTAAAGCTGGGGATTGTTTTCTTGATCTTCTTCTTGGTGATCTCACCGGTCTTTTCGTTGATCACCTGCTCATACGCATCAACCACTTCGGTGCTGATACCGTCCAGCATTTCGACTTCGACCTCTTCGGTGGACTTGGCCCAGATGTCGACAATCTTGTTGTACCGTTCACCCTTGGTGATGATACCGTTCCGATAGTCTTCCTCGACCTTGGCAACCGCGTTCTGGGCTTTGTCGATAATTTTGGTTTTGACATCGGGAATAACCATGTCATTAACCGAAATAGAAACGCCCGCCTTGGTCGAAAACAGGTATCCAAGGGTCCGCAACTTGTCACTCATGATGACGGTGGCTTTGGTGCCCAGGTTCCGGTAACAGAAGTCGACCAGGCCACCCAGCGATTTCTTGTCCATGACCGTATTGATCATCTTGAACGGGATCTCGTCGGGAATCACATCAAACAACAGGATCCGACCGACCGTGGTCTTGACGACCTCGCCCTGGACCTCGACCGTAATCGGTGCCTGCAGGCCAACGTAGCCGGCGTCATAGGCGTAGCGGACTTCGTTAACACCGGCAAACTTGAATCCGTCCCCCAGTGATCCGGGCCGTTCACGCGTCATGTAATAGCAACCAAGGACAATATCCTGGGTCGGCACGATAATCGGCTTACCATTGGCCGGACTGAGGATGTTGTTCGTGCTCATCATCAGCACACGGGCCTCGATCTGTGCTTCCAGGCTGAGCGGGACGTGGACGGCCATCTGGTCACCGTCAAAGTCCGCGTTAAATGCCGTACAGACCAGCGGGTGCAGGCGAATCGCCTTGCCTTCGATCAGGACCGGCTCGAACGCCTGGATGCCGAGGCGATGCAAGGTCGGCGCCCGGTTCAACATGACCGGATGTTCGCGAATGACCTCGTCCAGGACATCCCAGACTTCGCTGGTTTCTTTTTCAACCAGTTTCTTGGCGCTCTTGATCGTCGTCACATAGCCCTTGGCAAGCAGCCGATGGTAAATGAACGGACGAAACAGTTCGATCGCCATCTTCTTTGGCAGGCCACACTGATGCAGTTTCAATTCAGGTCCGACGACGATAACAGACCGGCCTGAATAGTCGACACGCTTGCCCAGCAGGTTCTGCCGAAACCGGCCCTGCTTGCCCTTCAGCATGTCCGACAGGCTCTTCAGTGGACGACGGTTCGGGCCGGTAACTGCACGGCCGCGACGGCCATTGTCATACAGCGCGTCAACCGCTTCCTGCAGCATTCGTTTTTCGTTACGAATGATAATGTCCGGGGCCTGCAGTTCGATCAGGCGCTTCAGCCGGTTGTTCCGGTTGATCACCCGTCGATACAGGTCATTGATGTCGCTCGTCGCAAATCGACCACCATCCAGCGGTACCAATGGGCGCAATTCCGGCGGAATTACAGGGATGACCGAATGGATCATCCAGCTGGGCCGGTTGCCCGAATTACGGAACGCCTCGACGACCCTCAGGCGCTTGGCAATTTTCTTGCGTTTGGCCTTGGATGTCACGACGCGCAATTCCTTGCGCAGTTCGTCGTTCAATGAGTCCAGGTCGATCTCGGCCAGCAGGCCCAGGATCGTTTCGGCACCCATGCCCGATTCGAAATCGTGGCCGTACTCGTCCCGTGCCTTCATCAACTGCTCGTCGTCCAGCAACTGATACTGCTTCAGCGGCGTTTCCTTGGGGTTGGTGACGATGAAGTTTTCGAAATAAAGAACTTTTTCCAGTTCCTTGTGTGTCAGGTCCAGCAATGCGCCGATTCGCCCGGGCAACGTCCGCATAAACCAGATGTGGGCAACCGGTGCCGCCAGTTCGATATGGCCCATGCGCTCGCGCCGGACCTTTGACTGGATGACCTCAACACCGCATTTTTCGCAAACGATCCCGCGATGCTTCATGCGCTTGTACTTCCCGCACAGGCACTCGTAGTCCTTGATTGGGCCGAAAATTTTGGCGCAGAACAGGCCGTCCCGTTCGGGCTTGAATGTCCGGTAGTTGATGGTTTCCGGTTTCTTGACTTCGCCGCTTGACCAGCTCTTGATCATGTCCGGGCTGGCCAGCCCAATGCGAACCGAGTTGAAGCTCAGGGGATCGCGTCGATCCCGATCATATCCGTATGCGTTCATCCTTCACCCCCGTGTGCCGCAAATTCTTCGTCGTCCTGTTCCAACAATTCGACATTCAGGCCCAGGCCCTGCAGTTCCTTGATTAGAACGTTAAAGCTCTCCGGCAACCCTGCCTCGAGGACAAAATCACCTTTGACAATCGATTCGTAGACCCGGGTTCGTCCCTGGACATCGTCCGACTTGACGGTCAGGAACTCCTGCAGCGCGTGGGACGCACCGTACGCTTCCAACGCCCAGACTTCCATCTCACCCAGTCGCTGGCCACCAAACTGCGCCTTTCCACCCAACGGCTGCTGGGTAACCAGGCTGTAGGGCCCGATGCTCCGGGCATGGATCTTGTCATCGACCATATGGTTGAGTTTCATCATGTACATGATTCCAACGGTCACCGGATTCAGGAACGGCTCGCCGGTCAGGCCGTCTCGCAGCCGGACCTGCCCCGATTCCGGGAAGCCCGCCCTGGTCAACATTTCCCGGATCTCTGGCTCGCTGGCTCCGTCAAAGACCGGCGTGGCAATAAACACGCCCGTCCGCAGTCCTTCAGCCAGGTCCATCAATTGATCCGGCTCGGCCTCGTCAATCAGCGCCTGGATCTTCTTTGACGGATACAGGTCCTTGAGTTCCTTCTTGATCTTGGCGATCTCCGGGTTGTTTTTCAGCAACTCATCGATCTTCAGCCCCAGTCCTTTGACTGCCAGTCCCAAATGCGTTTCCAGGACCTGGCCAACATTCATACGACTGGGAACACCCAGCGGGTTCAGGACGACGTCAACTGGCGTGCCATCATCCATGTAGGGCATATCTTCCATCGGCAGGACGCGACTGACCACACCTTTGTTACCGTGGCGTCCGGCCATTTTGTCGCCGACGGTGATCTTGCGCTTGATCGCAACGTACACCTTGACCAGCTTGATCACGCCCGGGGGCAACTCGTCTTCGCGCTGCAACCGTTCGATCTTGTCGTCGTACAGTTTTTCGATCGCTTCAACACGCTTCAGGCCACCGGTGACAAACTGCTGGACCTTGTCGTCGACGTCCGCGTCTTTCCACTCGACGGACGCGAATTTCTTCAGTGGAATCTCGTCAAAGCCTTCCTGAGGCATTGCCGCCCCGGCCTTGCCGTAGGTTTCCTTGCCGGCCTTGATACCTTTTTTCAGGTGCGACCGGCCGGCCAACTGGGCGATCTTGCGACGGATCGAATCTTCAAGAATCTTGATCTCGTCGTTCTTGTCCCGCTCCAGCGATTCAATTTCCTGGCGTTCGACTTCGATTGCCCGGAAATCCTTTTCGGCCCCCTTGCGCAGAAAGATCTGTGCTCCGATAACGGTGCCGTTAATTCCTGCAGGTACGCGCAGACTGGTGTCCCGCACCTCGCCGGCCTTGGATCCAAAGATGGACCGCAACAGCTTCTCTTCCGGGCTCAGCAACGATTCGCCCTTGGGGGTAATCTTGCCGACCAGGATGTCGTTCGGCTGGACCTGGGCACCAATGCGGATGATTCCGGATTCGTCCAGGTTGCGCAGCGCTTCTTCGCTCAGGTTCGGGATATCACGGGTAATTTCCTCGGGCCCCAGCTTGGTATCCCGGGACACGCACTCGAATTCCTTGATGTGGATCGATGTATAGACATCGTCGCGGACCAGTCGGTCGCTCAGCAGGATCGAGTCCTCAAAGTTATATCCACGCCACGGCATAAACGCGACGGTGACATTCTGGCCCAACGCCAGTTCGCCGTGGTCCATTGCCGGTCCGTCGGCGATAACATCGCCGGTCTCGACCCGGTCCCCAAGCTTGACAACCGGTACCTGGTTCACACAGGTGTCCTGGTTTGAGCGGTTAAACTTGGTCAGTTTGTAGATATCGACGCCGGCATCACCTTCTTCAGGGTGCAGCTGATCCTCGTCCACCCGGACAACGATTCGGCTGGCCTCGATTCGTTCGACAATTCCGTTGCGCCGGGCATTGACACCACGGCCACTGTCGCGGCCGACGACGGATTCCATGCCGGTCCCGATAAACGGAGCCTGGGGCCGCAACAACGGCACACCCTGGCGCTGCATGTTCGACCCCATCAACGCGCGGTTGGCATCGTCATGCTCCAGGAACGGAATCAGGCTGGCAGCAACGCTGACCAGCTGCTTTGGACTGACGTCCATCAGCGAAATCTCGTCCTTGGGCAGCATGACAAAGTTACCGTCCAGCCGGGCACTGACCAGGTCGCGTTCAAAATTGTTCTTGCTGTCCAGTGGCGCGTTTGCCTGGGCGATGCACTTGCCCTCTTCTTCCAAAGCGCTCAGGTAAACAACTTCGTCGCTGACTTTTGCCCCGTCAACGGTCTGGTACGGTGTCTCGATAAAGCCAAAGTCGTTCACCCGCGCATAGGCCGCCAGTGATGAAATCAGGCCGATGTTCGGACCTTCAGGGGTCTCGATCGGACAGATTCGACCGTAATGGCTCGGATGGACATCACGGACTTCAAATCCAGCCCGCTCCCGGCTCAGGCCACCTGGTCCCAGCGCGCTCAGGCGACGTTTGTGCGTCACTTCACTCAGCGGATTGGTCTGGTCCATGAACTGGCTCAACTGGCCGGAACTGAAAAAGTCCTTGATCGCGGCCACAGCCGGCTTGGAATTAATCAGCTCGTGGGGCACCATTGATTCGACTTCGGCCAGGCTCATTCGTTCGCGAATCGCCCGCTCCATTCGAACAACACCGATCCGGAACTGGTTTTCCAGCAATTCACCAACACTGCGGACGCGCCGGTTACCCAGGTGGTCAATATCGTCCAGTTGGGCGCGCCCGTGCTTGACGTCGATCAGTTTTTCCAACGTTCCGACGATGTCCTGGTTGTCGAGGACCCGGACGTCCAGGTCAAGGTCCCGCCCCAGGCGATAGTTCAGTTTCATCCGCCCGACCTGTCCCAGGTCGTAACGCTGCGGGTCAAAGAACAATCCGAAAAAGAAATCTTCAGAACTGTCCTTGGTAACCGGGTCACCAGGCCGCAGTCGGCGGTAAATTTCAACTTTTGCTTCCTGCTCGGTCGCAATCTTGTCGGCCAGCAGCGTATTTCGGATATACGCACCGATATTGTGGCCGTCGATGTACAGCAGGTCCAGGTCCAGTTCGCCCAGGGCCTGCAATTCTTCGATCTTGTCCGGCGTAATTTCCTGGTTGGCCTCCAGCAAGACTTCGCCGGTTTCGGGATTAATGTGGTCCCGGGCCGCGACGCGTCCGAGCAGCTCTTCCCAACTGGTCGGCAACTCTTCAATACCTGCGTCGCTGATCTTGCGGACTGACAGTTTACGGACCTTGCGGCCTTTTTTGACAATCACTTCGCCTGATTTTGGATCAACAATATCCGCTGTCGCCGTCTGTCCCTGCATGTACTGCAGGTGGAACGTGCGCATCAGGCTGTCGCCGTCGCGACGGACATGTTCGACCGGGTAGAACCGGTTGAGGATGTCCTCGACGGTCATGCCCAGGGCCTTCAGGAGGATTGTGGCATGCAACTTGCGACGCCGGTCGATCCTGGCGAACAGCAGGTCCTTGTGGTCAAATTCAAAGTCCAGCCAGCTGCCCCGATACGGGATAACGTGCCCGCCAAAGAGGATCTTGCCGCTGGAATGGCTCTTGCCCTTGTCGTGGTCAAAATAGACACCCGGCGAACGATGCAACTGGCTGACAATGACACGCTCGGTGCCATTGATAATGAACGTTCCGTTTTCGGTCATCAGCGGGATATTACCGAAATAGACATCCTGTTCTTTGATGTCACGAACCTGTTTTTCGCCGCCATCTTCGGGGACTTCCCAGACGATCAGGCGCACGGTCAGGCGGATTGGTGCCTCATAGGTAAGCCCCTTTTTGCCGCATTCCTCGACATCAAACTTGGGATCTTCCAGTTCATACCGGATAAATTCCAGCCGCGATGTTTCGTTGAAATCCGTGATCGGAAAGATTTCCTCGAACACGCCCTGTAACCCCAGGGCCTCTCGTTCGTCCGGATGCACGTTTGCCTGCAGGAAACGTGCATAAGAGTCTTTTGTTGTCTGGATCAGGTATGGGATACCAACAACAGGGTTCAAATGCGAAAAATATTTCCGCACGCGATAGATCTGTGGCGCAGATACGCTCATGATCGCTCCTCCTCGGACAGGACGAATTTGCCGCCATGCGGCAATTGAAAACGGAATTCCGGCAATCGGCGCACCCCGCCCAGTGCCGGAATTCCGGAAACGTTAATTAAGCTGGAAACCGGGTTTTGAACGGTTTTACTTGATTTCGACGGTCGCGCCCGCTTCTTCAAGCTGCGCTTTAAGCGTTTCCGCTTCTTCCGGCGCAATACCTTCCTTGATCGG
>JBFJWU010000181.1:0-7088 GCA_041623475.1 bacterium
GACCAGCCACGCCAGCAACGTCCCGGCACCACCGAGAAACCCGATATCGGCCATTGGCACCAGCGTCGCCGTCATAAAGCTGAAAAAGCCTGCGGATGTCGTAATACTGGTCAACAGGGTCGGCAGGAAATTCTTGCGCAGGCTGTAGGTCACCGCGTCGTTTTTGGTCATGCCGCGACCATAGGCACGATAAAACGTCACCAGGATATGGACAGCATCGGCGATCCCGATTGCAATCAGGATCTGCGGCAGCATCGTCGTGACATTGGTCAGTTTGGTCCCGGTCCAGCCAGCGACACCAAGAGCACCCATGACCGAGATCACGACCACAACCAGCGCCAGGATCACGCCGGACACCCGACGCAACAACAACGCCAGCATCAGGATTGTCAGGCCAAGCACCACCGGCACCAGCCGCGACATATCGTCGACGGCGGCCTCTTCGAACGCAGTACCGATGGCGGGGCTACCGGATATGTAGAACTCGTGGTCCCCGCGCTTCATATCAGCAGCCAGGTCCCTCAGGCTCTTCATGATCAAGGGGTCATTGGGTGCTTTTTCAAAGCCCGGCTTGATCACGGCAAACGCCAGCGCGATCGTTGCGTCCTCGTTGATCAAATAGTTGGGCAGGATGTCGTGGTTCAGGGCAATCGCGCGACGCTCGGCCAGCAGTTCAGCGGTAAGCGGCTGGTCATCCGGGATCAGCGGCTCGACCATAATGTCGTCACCGATTGAGTGAACCCAGTTGAAGTTGGTCAGCGAATCGACGCGGATGACCTCTGGCACCTGCCACAGGTGTTCGGTCAATTCGTTCAGCAGTTCGATGGTATCGGCGTCAAAAATGCCTGATGGACTGCGTACGGCGATCACCGCCGAGTCGTCGTTGCCAAACTGCCGTTCAAACCGGTCGTTGCTGAGGATCATTGGATCGTCAGCGCGGAAAAACGCCCGATACGTGAAATCCTGCTGCAGTTTGCCCAGCCCGGGTACCAACGCGCCAACGATCGCCAGCCCCAGCATGATCGAGACCACCGGACGGCTGGAAATCAGGTCAATAAACTTGCCCGCCAACCCGGTGACTTCATAATTTCGCATCTGTTCAGAGGCTCCTGTGGGGAGGGTCAGAAATATCGGGTTAATTTCAAGCGGATCTGGTCGGCCTTGCGCAACGCCTGCAGCCCCTGTGGCGGCATACCTGGTGCCGGCGCAGGCGCCTCGATCAGGCGGATGCTGGTGCTGATGCCCCAGGTATCCGACAACCGCTGGCTGTACGACGCGTTCGCCATCAGTTCGCCAGCGTCTTCCAGGTCAAAAATTGCCGACACGAACAGTTCGCGTGCTTTGACATCGTTCATTGCCAGGCGATAGGCCACCAGGATGTCGCGTTGAAAAATGGTCGCCGCCCGGCGCTGCAGTCCCGACTCGGCAAATACGGCCTGTCCTTCAACAATAAACCGATGGTCGACCCCGCTGTCCAGGGTCAGTCCATATTCGACGCCGAGCGCAATCTGGGTATGGTCCCGGTCATCCAGGGGTGGCAGCCCGGTCACCGCCGTATCGGCCTCGAAAAAGTGACGCCACGCGGCCTCGCCCTTTAACAGGACCGGACCGACCGCCTGTTGCCAGGTGCCGCCTACCTGCACCTTGGTCTGGAAGACCGCCGTAATCGTTGACCCGGGTGCCGCAAAAACAAACGGTTGCCCGCGGTCCAGGTGATAAATGGCGTGCAGCGCCAGGTCCGCGGATCGGATCGTCTGCTCATACAACAACGCACCCTGCGGCCCAAACCAGCGGCTGTCGGTTTTGCGCCCGTCCGGTCCCAGTCGCAGGATCGACGGACGCACCGGTGAGCCCTGGAAAAAGTTCAACCGCGATTTCGGCGAGGCCAGTTGCGGCTTGATGTACATCGGCATGACAATCGCGGTAAGATCCGCATTCCTGATATCGCGGCTGACAACCACCATCGGCTCGCCGATCTTTTCCAGGCTTTCAAAGTCGCTGTCCAGGTTGCGGCTGTTGACGACATCTGCCGGATGGAACGCTTCGGTCGCGGTCCAGTTGAGGATGTCAGCGCCGACACGCAGTCGCCACCCGTCCTTGCGGTACTGCAGCCACGCTTCCTCGATAAATGCCAGGGATCGCTGCGGATCAACCGTATCGACCCGGCCAAAGGCTCGGAATTTTTCCTGGAACGGGCGATGCGTGTTGCCAACTTCGACCCTGGCAGCCATGCCCAGGCCATAATCGGTGGTCAGCGCATTATCATCGGGTGTAAACGCCCGCGCCTCGCCGGCAACCTCGCCCCGGCCGGTCCAGTCGGCAAACGCCGGTGCCGGGCTGGCCAAAGCCAGGCCGGCGGCAAGCAAGGCGACCGCGCAACGCACCGACCTAATCCTGCAGCGCGTCAGTCTCGAACTCGTCGTCGTAGAACTCGACGCCCAGGTCGCGGGATGTCCACGTCATCACAGACCGTTTGCGGGTCTGGTGGTTGTACATGTCGATCTCGCCCATGCGCCAGAACTTGTCGATCTTCTTGTAGCCTTTGAACTCGGCTGTTTTGAGCAATCCGCCGCGTCGGTCGTAGTACTCCACCTTGACCACGTTCAGGTATTCCTGGTCGGTCCAGCTTTTTGTCCTGCTGTAGCCGCTGTTCGATTCCCTGGGATAACGCTCGGTCACCCAGACCGGCCGCCCGTCAACCTCGGTGTCTTCGATCCACTTGTAGGTGTACTTCTCGACTTCGCGGCCGGAAAAATCCTCGTACGAAAACTCGCTGCCCATAAATGATGCCGACTTGTTGGTCGAACTGATTCGCTTGACGCGTTTGATCGCCGGCAGGTACAGCCACTGGTCGTCGTCCCGGTCCTTGTGGCTCCAGGTCAGTAACTTGGTGCCCTTGACATCCGCCGGCCAGGAAAACGAAATAATCGTCCTGTCACCACTGGATGTACCTTCCTTGGTTTTCATGGACATCTTGCGGGTAATCACATCACCGTGCGCATTGATCAATTTCAGTTCCATATCGGCTTTTTCGCCAACAAATCCATTGTCTGCCTGGTCCGTCTTGATGGCGATCTCAAGGCCTTTTTCTTCTGGCGACTGGGCCATAGCGGGCATCGCGATCAGCAGGCCAAACAAAGTAAAACGGGATATCTGGTTCAGGTTCATCGTTGCCTCCCCGGGCAGGTCGTCAAATCGGATTTTCAGAATACTAAACAGCCGGCCGATCATGCCCGGCGCAGATTATTGTCGCAGTTCAACGGCCATGTTTCAGTCCACGGCGCCGCTGCCGTCGGGTTCGCGTAGCGCCAGAACCATCAGGAACACAGCCGTCAAACCATACGCCGCCGCAAACTCTGGTGCCGCCCAGACACCAAAAAGGTTGGCGATGCCATACAGCGTCGGCTGCCACGCGTGGATCAACCCGACCAGCGATAACACGGCACCTGCCACCGCCCAGCCGGCGGCGGAGCGAAACCGACGATCGATACTGTGGGCCGTGATCGCCGCAATCACAAGCGATGACAACAGAAACCCCTGGGACAGGGCGATCACGCCACGAATATGCAGATCGCCGCCAAAGCTGTCCAGCACCACTGCCAGGTTGCTGCCCGCCGCCCGCAGGGTTGTTTCGATCAACAATAACGCCCACCCCGCTAAAGCCGGAATCAATCCAATGGCGACTGCAATTCCGTGACGAACCGGCGACTGGCCGAACGCCTGTGCTGTCATAACGACACCGATCCACAGCAGGATGCCCAGCATTGCTTCCATCGGGATCACATGCAGAACTGCAGATATGCCGCCCGTCAGGCACAACAGGAACACCGCGATTCCGTTCCACGTTGAGTATCGCCGTCCGGCGCCCATGGCTTTCCAGCCGGGATGACCGATATAGATCGTCGTCGGAAACGGGCTACCCAGTCCGGCGGCCAGCAGTGTGCCGGCACCGTTTGCCAGCAAAGCCGGCCGCGTTTCGAACCGGTCGCCCGCGGCTTCGGCGCTGTCCAGGTTCTGTAGTGAGCCGATCACATTGAACAGCCCCATCGGCACGATCACCGACAGATAGGGCACGATCGTAGCGCCCAGCCCGGACCAGATATCGCCGACAACCGGCAGCGGCAGATAGAGCCCCGCCGTGACCGGTGCCGGGTCCGGAAATGCACGAATGCCGGATAGATCCAGCACCCAGGCGATCGCCGCGCCGGCAAGAATCGCGGCCAGTCCGGCTGGCGCACCCAGCGGCAACCGGACGCCCGATGCATAAGTGACGACAATGATCATCATCGGCACGACGGCCACCAGCGGCGACGCAAACAATTGGAAAACGAAACCCATTGAAATAAACGTGATCGCAATTCCCGCCAGGGCCGACAGCAACGCCGCCCTGGGGGTGTTACGGCGTAACCAGTCACCGCACCAGGCACCGGCAAGCTCGATCAATCCGCTGAGCGCGCACGCCACCAGTCCGACCTGCCAGGCCAGCACAGGGTCGCCAGAGGCGCTGAACACCGGCCCCATCACCAGGAAAATAAACGCGAAGACGCTGGGGGTGTTGATGCCGTACGGCAACGCTGTAACGTCCTCGCGCCCCTCGGTGTCCGCCAGCCGCCGCGCCATCCGGGCGTACCAGAGATTTCCGACCAGGATCGATACCGCTGCCCCGGGCAGGATCGTCGAGACAACGAACGCTGATGACAGGCCGGTCACAATCGGGCAGAGCACGGCGATCACCAGCAATTGCAGCAGGTTGTCGACAAACAGGCCGAAGAAGCCGTCGATATCGCCCCGCAGGCCAGCAGGACCGGCCGTATGCGGTGGATTCGGACCCTCAGCCATGTCGCATTTTCTGTGACACGAGCTTCATCAACGTAACGACACCATTTCCCAAAAACACGTCGTATGATATCAGCACGATGGTAGAAATTGGATGGCTAGTCAAGGCGTTTAGCGACGCAATCGGATCACCGGATCAGGGGCGGGATACAATCCTGCGTCGACTGGATTCCGAAACGATTGACCGAAACCGGGCACTGTCCGCCGATGAAACCATGGCGTTGCTGGACCAGATCAAGAACGAAGACGACCTTGAGCTTGCCCGCCTGGCGGCATCGACACTGAAGGTCAGGATCATGATGCTTTTGACGGCCAAAGGCCGGCTGAGCGTTAACTGACCTGACTCTTACACTCCTCCCCCACCCGGAGTTGTTTTCCGAAGTTGTTGCCAGGCGGGTTTTCTGTACCCGCCGTCCCTGAACCAACCTGACGTTACTGACCGTCTCGATTTGTCCCCAACCGATTGCCTGCTAGAATCACACGGCAACCGGAACTAACGGCATACGGGACGAAACAGCCATGACCGACGAAGACACCCTGGACAGGCTTGACATTTTTGATGGAATGGAAGGCGCCGACCTGGTCCAGGATACGTTTCTGTTCAAGAATCTTTCATTTGATGAATCCGCCGAACTGGCCGGGGCTTTTACGGTCCAGCAGTTCAAAAAGGGTGATTACCTGATCGAGGAAAACGCCCTGGGGGAATCGCTGTACCTGATCCGGTCCGGCGATGTCGTCGTCGTCAAATCTGATGGCGAGAAAGAGGCCGAGTTGGTGACCCTGGGAGCCGGCGAACTGGTCGGCGAGATGTCCTTGATCGAATCGTCATTGACCAGCGCATCGGTCGTCGCCAAGAACAAGGTCGAGGCACTTGTCCTGTCCAAGACGGACCTGGACGACTTGATGCGGGACAACGAGACCCTGGCCTTGAAAGTTTTCAAAGCGTTCTGCTTCGCCCTGTCCGAACGGGTGCGAAACACGACGCAGGAATTGTTTGAACTTCGTCGATCAGGGGGACAGGGATGAAGCTCGAATATCTGAACAAGTTGCTGACCGCGGGCGTCAAGAACGGGGCATCCGACATTCACCTCAAGGTCAATCGTGCGCCGATGTACCGGATCGACGGCAAACTGCGCGAAATCAAAGCGCCGCAGTTGAAAGTCGAAGATACGCAATCAATTGTCGAGGCATTAATTGGTGGTAACCACGATGTCGATGATGTCCGCAATGTGTCCGAATACGATTCGTCCTACCAGTTGGAGGGCGTTGGCCGATTTCGCGTCAACGTGTTCCGGCAGAAGGGCAGTCTGGCGGTCATCCTGCGTGTCATTCCGATTGATATTCCCAATTTCCAGCAACTGGGCCTGCCACCGGTCATGGAAAAAATCGCCGCGATCACCCGCGGGTTGATCCTGGTGACGGGTGTCACCGGCAGTGGCAAATCATCGACACTGGCGGCCATCATTGACCATATCAATGCCAACCGGCACGAACATATCCTCACACTGGAAGACCCGATTGAATTTGTCCATCCGGACAAGAAGTCGTCGGTCAGCCAGCGCGAGATCGGCCAGGACAGCAAGGATTTTTCGGTCGCCCTGCGGGCGGCACTGCGCCAGGACCCGGATGTCATCCTGGTCGGTGAAATGCGCGATTTCGAGACAATCGACATCGCCCTCAAAGCCGCCGAAACCGGCCACCTGGTGCTTTCCACCGTCCATACCACGGATGCCGTCCGGACCATTGGTCGCCTGATCGGTGTCTTTCCCGCCGAGCAGCAAGACGGGGCCCGGATCCGTTTGGCGGAAAACCTGAAAGCCTCGATTTCCCAGCGATTGCTGAAGCGCTCCGACGGCGATGGTCGCTGCGTCGCCGCCGAAATCATGGTCAGCAACCTGTCCATCGAGGAATGTATCAAGGACCCGCTCAAAACAAACGCCATGAAAGACACCATTGAACGTGGCCACGATGATGTCGGGTCCCAGTCATTCGACCAGGCCTTGTCGGAATTGTACAAGGCCGACAAGATTACGCTGGAAACGGCAAAAGCCGCCGCCACCAACCCCGCAGACTTCGAACGAGCCCTGTCCTTCGAATAGATTGAGCTGACGAATCGATCGGCCCACGATTGAGCGCAATTTCGCTTGTCACGAATTTTACCATTTGGTAAAATCTTGCTCATGGCTTTGTCAACCGCTGCTACACCTGTGGACTCGACCGTCGACTATGCGTTGCTGGACGACTACGTTGCC
>JBFJWU010000182.1:0-7064 GCA_041623475.1 bacterium
CGGCAGTCTATTGATGGACGCCGCGCTGGCGGAGCTACGCCAACAGGACGCGGCCGGCTGTGTCCTGCTGGGGGATCCGAACTTTTACAGCCGTTTCGGTTTCAAGCCCTGTCCGGGCCTGGTCCTGCCTGGTGTCCCGCCGGAATACTTCCAGGCACTGGCGTTTTCAGAACCATTACCGTCGGGAACGGTCGCCTATCACCCTGCCTTTGGCAGCAGTTGACGCTGGATTCCGCTCACAGGCAGTAACAATCCTGGCCATAGTTACGCCACTGGAAAACTAAAAGGTACCGTTAAAGCAGGTCCACAATGCCTGGACCGGCGAAACGGGTGCGACACTGCTGATCTTTCGAGTCCACGAATCCGGACAGCCAGAGCGGGTGGCGGCAGAATAGACGGTTAATCGTCGTGGAACACCAGCTCCAGGATCCCCCGACGGACCCTGGCGCGGTGGTCGACGGCGATCCAACCGTCATACCCCTGCTCGGCAATTGCAATCAGGGTTGTGCCGCGCATGCGGCAGGCTTCGTCCAGTGTCGTTGCGACGCGAAACCGCACCTGGGGACGAATCACATGCAGGACGCGGTCAAGGATCAGGATGTCCGATTGGGCCACCATCGCGTGGGCGATATCGGCCAGGATCGTGGCTTCGGTCTGGTCGCCATAGTCCATGTCCTCGACCCACTGACCGACAATTGCCTGGATTCGCCGCCGTTGTTCACGCCGCGTCGGCTGGATTCGGCCCAGAAGTCGTTGCCACAGCGACTCGCGCACCCGCGGGGCGCGACTGGATACGTACCAGACCGCTGGCTCGACCTTCATACCGGGGGACTCCCCCCACGGCTCGCTGAGCACGTGCCAGATGCTGTCCAGGCCCTGTGGCGATCCGGTCACCAGCCACATGTCGCTGGCCAGGATATCCCAGCGGCGCACCTGGATTCGGAACGGGTGCCGCATCGTCAGTTCGCGAAACTCCCGCCAGACCGGACGTACGGCGACGTGTTCATCTCTGCTGCGGACTAGGAACAAAGCTCTTTCTCCTGGTTCAGCATGCCGTGCAAAAAGCTGCGTTCGACAAGTGGCAAACCGTCGCGACCAACAAGGTCGGCGATCAGGCTGCCTAGTTCATCATTACACGGATCGCTGCGAAATGCGCTGATCAGCAGTCGCGTTCGCTCTGGTGACGTCGACGCCAGTTCACTGGCAACGACACCAGCCAGTGTCCGCAGGCGCGCCCCGGGACCGGTAGCGGAATCTGTCTGTCCTGGCTGCTCGACCGCCGTTGCAACCGACGTTTCCGGCGTTGTCGGGGCCGGGGCCGGACGCGGCGGCGTTGGCACCAGCAGGGCCTGGACCCGGGCCGCCTGGTAGCGCAGGTCCAGCGGCAGCTCTGGATTGAGGACCAGGTCATTCAGCCGTTCAGCCTGTGTGGTCCGGGCCGTCTCGCTGAGAGTCGCGGCGTAGTCGCCTAGTTCAGACAGGATTGCCAGTGACTGGGATTTCTCCTCCAGGCGCCGAAAGGCACTGGTGGAGACGCGAAAGTGTTCGGTCCAGCGTTCCTCGTCCGATAACAGGCCGATTTCCGGTGCAATCACGTACCGATACAGGTGCCAGACACCGATCGACAGTGCTACAGCGTTCAGGGCCAGCGCCCCGGCAATACCCAGCCACAGGAATGCGTCCTTCAGGAATCTCACGTCCGGTCCCGGTTCATGCCGCCAGCCACAGTTGATCCTGCTGCTGGATTTCCCGGGCCGATGCCAGTCGCTGCAGGTGCATTCGATTCATATTGCGCTCAAAAATACCCAGGATCGGGTCTTTTGCGACCCGCTCGGCACGGTAATAGATCCCCTGCCCGGTCAGCTCGTCCAGTTCTACCGGACCCTTGGCGTGCACCAGTTCGGCAATCCGGGCTTCCCGTTGGTCGATGATATCCAGGTAGCGTTGCGCCCCGTCCAGGAATGCGTCCCGATCCAGGACCCCTCGGCGGTGGGACGTAATAAACCGGTCAACGTCATTCCTTGCCATCAGGCTGCGCAGCGTTGATTCGTACTGTTCCAGGTCACTGATTGGATTGGCGTACCAGGGTCCGAACGGTTCCATGTCGTAATCCGTCACCAGCATGGTCCGCTGCTCGGCAAACAACAGGCCGCTGTGACCGTTCGTGTGTCCGGGCAGGAAAACGACCTCGGCATCACCGCCACCATACGTCAGGATATGGCCATCGGCCACGCCGGTCACGTGCGGAATAACATCAGCAACAAACGGCAGGCGGTCGCTCTTGCTGGCAAACACCATATCGACCATCTGTTTGGGAAAACCGCAGGCCTCGCCAAACGCGCCCCAGTCCCGGATTGCGTCGGCCTCGACGTCGGGACAGGTGACCTGGTCCGTGACAAACCAGTCCTGATGGATGCGGTGGTCCATATGCAGGTGTGTCAGGTGCAGCCGCTGGACCAGCCTGGTGTCCCGCAATGCTTCTGCCGTCGGTCGCAGCATCCCGGCATCGACCAGCAGTGGTTGGGGTCCGTCCAGCAACAGGCTGGATGCAAAGATCATCCCGCGTCTGTTTGAATCACCGGGCAACAGCCAGACATCAGGGACAACCTGGAGGGCCGCGTCAATGTCGGAAATTCCCATGGCTGCCAGCTAATGGGAAATGCCGGCGGTTGCCCGCACGCACCACTGGTACAGCTGCAGATCCGCCGGTATCGAGTACCGTTTCAGTCCCCGGTCCAGGTCCCGCAGGGCGTTTAACGCATTGGCGATATCGGTCACCGTCCATTTCGCTGCCTGCGACTGGTCACTGGGCCCGAAACGCCCGGGGGTCCGCCGCGCGGCTTCGCTGCGGCTGGCCCCGGCGGCCAGGTGCAGTTTATACAGCAGATACTGCCGCAATACATAGCCAACTGCGCCCAGCAGGTCCCGACCTGCTGTATGGCCGCTGCCGCCTTCGGCGGTCCAGGTCTCGAGGATCTCGTTGGCGGTCGTCAGGTCCCGGCCCATTACAGCCCGGGCAAATCGCCAGCCATCGACGGCACCGGGTGCGGCCGAGATACTGCGCCAGTCGGACACCGTGGCCGGACGCCCGTCCACCAGCAACGACAGCTTTTCCAGTTCGTTGCGCAGGACCTGGGGCTGGTCGCCGTAGACTTCGGTCATCAGGGCTTTCAACTCGTCATCCAGCTTGACACCGGACTGTCTGGACGCGCTGCCAACGGCGCCGGCTGCAGTTGACGGTTCATCGCGGCGGTCCAGTTTTGGCCAGCCGTCGCCGCCCACCCCATCCACGGATTTCCCCGGCGCGGCGGTCATGACAAGCGTCACGCCAGGGGCGATCGAACGAATCGCTTCGTCCAGTTCGGATGTTTCGTCTTTGGTCATTTTGTCGACCCGCTCAAAACAGACGGTGCGCTTCAGGCCGAAAAAGCTGAAACTGCGCAGCTCTTCGTACAGGCGCCCCGGCGTTCGCTCGTCGGCCCGGATCTGGATCCATTCCTCGGCGCCGCGGCGCAACTGGTCCAGTTCGCTGGATAACCATTGATCGCGGCCGACCAGCAGTACGGGCTGGATGACCTCACTCATCGGGCGATCCGGTTTCGCACGGTCGGGCCTGCATCAGCGCCTGCTGCACAAACTGTCGCGCAACGTCGGGCAGCGATGCCGCGACCCGCTCTTCGCGCAGGAACTGGTCGTTCACGTGGGGAATCCAGATAATGCCGACGGCACTGCCCTGGGTCTGTTCCTGCTGGGCGCAATTGCGAATCGTCAGGTTGCCGGACAATTCCACCCGGGTACGCGCCGGAGGTACCGTTGACCGGCTGCCTTTGGTCGTCAAGGCATAGGCATCCGTCGCTGCCTTGACCCTCAGGCCCGCAACCCCGATCCAGACCCCCTGGTCATCACAGTCCCGGCGCTGGCCCGCAAACAGCCGCAGCACATCCTGACGCGCCTGCTGCTCCAGCCAGGGATCGTCGCCACGGATTTCGACGTCATAGCCGTCCAGGCACACCGGATTGGCCGTGTGGTCACCGCCCAGCGGCAGCGGATCCCAGTAGCGGCCACCGGCCGTCGACACGGTGCAGCCGGTCGCCAGGCAGACAGTCGCAATCAGGGCAAACCGGACAGACACTCAGCCGCCACCTCCGGGCCGGACGACAAAATTGACCAGTTTCCCTGGCACGACGATTTCCTTGACCACCTGGCTGTCGGCCAGGTAGCGGGCGACGTTGTCATCGGCCCGTGCCGTGTCCAGCATCGCCTGTTTGTCTGCATCCGGTGCCATGTGGATCCGACCCCGCAGTTTGCCGTTAACCTGGACGGCAATTTCAACCACGTCAGCGGTCAGTTTGTCGGGGTCTGCCACCGGCCAGTCGGCCCGGGCGACGAAGCTTTCGTTACCTAGCGCCTGCCAGAGTTCCTCGGCCAGGTGCGGCGCAAACGGGGCCAGCAGGCGTGGTACGATCGGCAACAGGTCCCGCAGAACCTGCTGGTCACCGCTGGACGCTGCGCCCGTTTCGTTGATCGCGTGGGACCAGTTGTTCAACAGTTCCATCAGCGCCGCGATGGCGGTGTTCAATTGCAGCCGTTGCCCGATGTCCTCGGTCATCTTGGCAATCGTCTGGTGGACGGCGCGATCCAGGTCTGCAAACACAGCACCTGAATCGCCCTGGGGCAGGTCTGTCGCGGCTATTTCCAGCGTTGCCTGGAAGGTCCGTTCCAGGCGTCCCGTAAACCGGGCCATTCCCTCGACACCCTGCTCCTGCCAGTCCAGGTCTTTTTCCGGTGGGGCAGCGAACAACATGAACAGACGCGTCGTGTCGGCCCCGTAGCGGGCAACCATCTCGTCCGGGTCGACAACGTTGCCCTTGCTTTTCGACATCTTGGCACCGTCCTTGATGACCATGCCCTGGGTCAACAGGTGGCGGAACGGCTCATCACAACTGACATAGCCCAGGTCCCGCAGGACTTTAGTGAAAAAACGGGCATACAGCAGGTGCAGGACCGCGTGCTCAACACCACCGATGTAGTGGTCCACGGGCATCCAGCGTTCGGCCAGGCCCGGGTCGGCAAGACGTTGCTCGTTGCGCGGATCCAGGTAGCGGACAAAGTACCAACTGCTTTCCATAAACGTGTCAAAGGTATCGGTCTCCCGTCGCGCTGGCTTGCCGCAGGACGGGCAATCGACATTTACGAATGCGTCGTGCCCGACCAGGGCACTGCCTTCACCGGTGATCCTGACATCCTCGGGCAGGCGGACCGGCAGGTCTGTGACCGGGACCGGAACCGTGCCGCAATCATCGCAATAAATGACCGGGATCGGCGCACCCCAGTAGCGTTGGCGGCTGACGCCCCAGTCCCGCAAGCGCCACTGGACCTCGGCAGAACCCGCTCCCCGGTCAACCAGCGCCGCGACAATCCGTTTGCCGGCCTCGACATTGGCCAGCCCGTCGTAGTCGCCGCTGTTGACCATCGTGCCGGGGTCACTGTACGCCTGCCCCAGCTGGCTGACATCGTCGATACTGCCATCCGGCGGGACGATGACGACCTGGACCGGAATGCCCAACTGCCGGGCAAATTCATAATCGCGCTGGTCGTGGGCGGGCACCGCCATAATTGCGCCGGTACCGTAGTCGGCCAGGACAAAGTTCGCGGCATAGACCGGGATATCCTGACGCGTCAGCGGGTGGATCACGGACAGCCCGGTCGGCACCCCGGCCTTTTCGTTCTCGGCAAACCCGTCCGCACGGACCTTGTCACGCAGTGCGATCACGGCTGCCCTGGCCTGTTCGTCCATCAGGTCGTACAGGTCCTCGCGCTCGGGACTGATTGCCATGTACGTCACCCCAAACAGCGTGTCCGGTCGGGTTGTAAAAACGGTCAGGGTCCGGTCGGCATCCAGCAACCGGAAATGCACCGTCGCACCGTCGCTGCGGCCGATCCAGTTGCGCTGCATCGTCCGGACCTTGTCCGGCCACTCGTCCAGTTTGTCCAGGTCATCCAGCAGTTCCTGCGCGTAGTCCGTAATCTTCAGGAACCAGCCGTCCATTTCCTTTTGCTCGACAACGGTATCGCTGCGCCAGCAGCGATCATCAATCACCTGCTCGTTGGCCAGGACCGTCATACAGGTCGGGCACCAGTTGACACGGGTCTTGCGCCGATAGGCGATGCCCCGCTCCAGCATTTCCAGGAATACCTGCTGTTCAAACCGGTAATATTCGGGCCGGCAGGTCGCGATTTCACGGTCCCAGTCATAGGAAAAACCGAGCTTTTTCAGCTGCCCGCGCATCGTCCGAATGTTTTCATAGGTCCATTCGGCCGGATGCCGATCATTGGCAATTGCCGCATTTTCTGCCGGCATGCCAAACGCATCCCAGCCAATCGGGTGCAGCACATCCCGACCCTGCATCTTCAGGTACCGGCCCAGCGCATCACCGATCGAGTAGTTGCGCACGTGCCCCATATGAATCCGACCCGACGGATAGGGAAACATCTCCAGGACATACGTCGCCTGGCCGGTCGCATCGTCACTGACGGCAAACACGCGGGCGTCATCCCACGCCTGTTGCCAGGCGGTTTCTCGTTCAGCAAATGGTCTGATCAAGTTGTCGTTCCTTCCATGATGAATTCCGCAGGTGTCAGCGCAGGTCGATCCGACTGTCGGCCGCCAGGCGCCGGATGGACCGGACGACAAAAAACTTGTGGAACGGCGCCGACTTTACCAGTTGTTCGGTCGTTGCCGGGCGTTCCAGGGACCGGACGACCCACGACGTGTACGGGTCACCGGGCTCGGGCCGGGCATCTGCGGTCAGCTGGATCCGCCGGCTGGGGTCCACCAGGTACTTGTCAACCATTTCAAAGTACCGCTCCATCCACCGCTGGACCGCGTCCCGCGAAAACGGCTCACCCCACTCCGACGAAATAGCGTCCTCGAACAGTTGGGCGGCCTCTTCGTACCGGAAACTGCGCTGGTAAATAACCGCTTCCTGGTACGCCTTCATCGAATCAACCGGGTCCGGATCGGGAAACGGAATCACCAGGGCGCTGCCGGCATCAACAAAGTC
>JBFJWU010000183.1:0-7019 GCA_041623475.1 bacterium
CGGATGAAATTCTCTATGGGCTGAAGACCGATTTTGGATTGCATCCCGACTGGGTCCTGTCGACCTCGGTAACCGGAATGTTCGGGGTTCTCAGTACGACCAGTCTGGACCATTACTCGGTTGCACGCCTGCAGTTGGCCAGGGCATTCGACAACCATTTCCTGACCTTGAACCTGGAGCGCGGGCTGACACCCTATTCTGACGACTGGGTCGGCGGCCTGTGGTACAAAGTGCACGTCCAACCACGGCGCAAGAACGACACCAGCGCCGCGCATCCTGCCGGTGACATACACTTCCCACAGGCGGTCACGGGTTCGTTACCAGCCGTCGAGAGTCCGTAGCCAACGCAACCCAATAGCCGGCCATCGCGACCAAAGCCAGGACTGCGGCCACCGCAAACATCACGCCATAGTCAAACCATTCGACAACATATCCGAACAGCAGCGTTGCGCCGGTGATTCCTGAACTGTAAACCGTCGAATAATACGCCATATACCGGCCACGCATCGCGTCGGGCCCCAGTTCGATGAATCGAACATTGGCAACGGGATAGAAAAACCCGACCCAGAACCCAAAGAACGCCCCGACCACGACCTGGATCAGGTCACCAGACTCGGGGTCGATACCGACTGCGAAGACGGCCGCCGTCCCCAATGCGGATACGGCAATTCCAGTGGCCGAAACGAACATCAACCGGTCACGGTCCAGACGATCGCCCAGCCCCCCAAAAAACAGCCGGACGGCAACAGATGCAGCGGACGAGACCACAAAGAATGTGCCGACCCGGTCGATCCCCGCGGTAACCAGCATGACCGGGACAAACGTCAACATACCCCCGAATATTGCGCCAACCGATGCCACAAACAGGATCAACGGCCAGTACAGGCGATCTTTTGGCCGGTACACCGTCCCTGGCATCGATTCATCAGGATCGGCAGGCATCCCGATGCCTTCGGCCTCCAGACGCCTGCCCAGCGGCACACTCAGCAGCAGGGCAACCCCGGACGTGGCCGAAATAATAAAGAAGAAGTTCTGAAATCCGTAAAGCCCGGCCAGCCACTCACCAAGCATCGGAGACAACGCCTGGGTTGACAGGGTTGCAACTCCGAACAGGCCGAGCGCCTGGACCCGCCGGTTTTCCGGTGCGACGTCCGTTACCAGGGCCGCGACGGCCGGGAATGCCAGGGAAAACATGATTCCGTTCAACAGTCGCAACAGGATCAGCAACGTACTGCTGTGGACAACCAGGGGCAACGATATCGTCGTCAGGATAATGCCGATGATCCCGGCCTTGATGAACCGGATACGGCGGATACGGTCCAGGACCTGGCCAACCAGGAACGTGACAACCAGCGCCGTGATCCCCGCGACCCCCATAAACACACCGATCTCGCCTTCGCTGTACCCCAGCTCAACGAACCATTTAGGCAGGATCAGCATCGACGACAGCGTAATGAAGTACAAGAAATGTACAGTCAGCAGCAACGTCAATGTCGGATGTCGCAGCAACAGGTCCACTCGGGCTCTCCTGGACGGCACGTCGGCAATAGATGGCTGCCGGTCCTGTTGGCCAGTGTATGTTTTTCAGAGCAAACAAACAACAGGGACGTTGCGGATCGCGGATTGATTCCGGGGCCCGGATGCGTTACCGTCATGCCTGTCCGGCCCGGATTCCGCCGTGTCCGGAATTGAAAAGGAAAACTTGACCAACGTGAGCGAAATCGACAAAAATCAGCCCAGCTTTGCACGCGACCTGGGTTTGTTCGACGCTTCCATGATCGGCATTGGTGCCATGATTGGCGCGGGGATTTTTGTCCTGACCGGTATGGCTGCCGGCGAAGCCGGTCCGGCCTCGATCCTGGCGTTCGCGTTGAATGGATTCGTGACGCTGTTGACCGCGTTCGCCTATGCGGAACTGGCTGCGGCAGTACCAGAAGCCGGTGGCGGATACGCGTTTGTACGCAGCGCCTTTCCGGGCGTCGTCGGATTTACGGCTGGCTGGATGTTGTGGTTTGCCTACACGGTCGCATGCAGCCTGTATGCGCTGGGGTTTGCCGGTTATTTCTGGGAGTTCCTGCTCAAGTATTTCAACGAAATGACCCAGCCAATCCTTCATGTCGTCGGGCATCAGGGGGGTGTCCTGCTGGTTACTGCCGCGATTGGCATTTTGTTCGTACGCCTGAACGTCCGCGGCGCCGAGGTGACCGGCAAGGCTGAAAACGTGCTGACCGTCGCCAAGATCATCGTCCTGGCGATCTTTATTGGTTATGGGCTCAAGAAGATCGCGGGCGCTCCGCAGGTCGCCATTGACAGTTTCGTTCCGTTCTTTCCCCAGGGATCTGCCGGGGTACTGATTGCCATGGGCCTGACGTTCATTGCGTTTGAGGGGTACGACCTGATTGCCACCGTCGCCGAGGAAATCAAGGAACCGGAACGGAACATACCGCTGGCTACTTTTATTTCACTGGGCGTCACTGTGGTGATCTACCTGCTGATCCTGCTGGTGTCCCTGGGAGCGGTTGACGGCAAGGGTATCCCCACCTGGCAGTTACTGGGGGAACAGAAAGAAACGGCAATTGTCCGCGCGGCAGAATCGTTCATGCCGGCATTTGGCGTCGCAGTAATTGTGTTTGGCGGCCTGCTGTCGACGATGTCCGCGTTGAATGCAACAGTTATGGCATCCAGTCGCGTCGCGTTTTCAATGGGCCGCGACCATTTGTTGCCGACGGCCATGGGACAGATCCATCCCGAAAAACGAACGCCGCATATCGCGATCATCGTCACCGGGGTGATCCTGCTGGCCATGGCATTTGCGTTACCGATCGAAACGGTCGGCAGTGCTGCCAGCGTGATCTTTCTGCTGACATTCTCAATGGTCAACCTGTCCCTGATTGTCCTGCGCCGCAAAGCGCCGGAAATCGAACGCCGTTACAAGGTCCCGTTCTATCCGTTTACCCCCCTGTTGGCCATCGTCCTGAACCTGTTCCTGGCTGTATTCCAGTTTCAGTTCCAGCCAATGGCCTGGATTGTTACAGCGGTTTGGGTTGCAATCGGCCTGGTGCTGTATTTCAGCTATTTCCAAAGACAGGCGGCAAAGGTTGCGCCCCAGGTCTTTGCACCATCGGCCCCTCGCCTGGAAGCTGAACCGCGGTACACCGTCGCCGTAACATTGCATAATCCGGACTCGATCGAGCCACTGCTGAAGGTCGCCAATGCCATTGCCCGGTCCAGGAACGGCCGGGTGCTGGCAGTTACAGTTGTCGAGGTACCCAGGCAGTTGCCGATCCACGAGGGTCTGCGGTTCGCCCACCACCGGGAAGCCCTGCTGAAATCCGCGCGGGATGTCGCGGCCAGGCTGGGTATCGAGCTGGAAACAGACCTGGTTGTCGCCCACCATGCCCAGGATGGTATCCTCAGTGCCGTTGAGCGCCACGATGCCGACCTGCTGGTCATGGGATGGAAGGGTTACACCGATACAAGCGAGCGAATATTTGGTGAAGTATCTGACCAGATAATTCGACACGCACCGTGTGACCTGATGATGTTCAAATTGGCACCGGGTGCCAGTTTTGATCGCGTGCTGTTCCCAACAGCCGGTGGGCCCCATGCCCAACTGGCAGTCGACTTCCTGAACGTCCTGGCCCGCGAGCTGTCAATGGATGTAACAACCGGTTATGTCGTCCCCAGCGATGCCAGCCCGGAGCAACGCGCGGTTGCCGACCGCTGGATGGACAAGACACTGGCCCACATCGATCCGGGACTGAATGTGCACAAGACGCTGATCGAATCCCCTTCGATTGCCGGTGGCATTGCCAAAGCCAGCCTGGATTTTGACCTGGTCGTATTGGGCGCCGCTAAAGAACCGTGGTTTCATCAAGTATTGTTTGGCGAGATCCCCGAAAAAGTAGCCAGGTTTTCACCGACATCGGTACTGGTGGTAAAAAGATACGAAGGAGCAGTCAAGTCACTGGTTAAAAAGGCATTGGGCTGATGGGACGCAAGCATCTGTTCGAACTGGAAGATTTTGACTGGTTTCCGGAAACCATCCGGAACCACATGACGGATTTCCTGTACTACATCATTACTGGCCTGAGAATATACAAACCAATCGTGCCCAAACTGCACGTCGCCATGACCAGGACCGGCAAAGATCATATTATTGACATGTGTTCGGGGGGCTCCGGGCCAGTTGGCCAGATTCAGCATTTCCTTGCGGATGAACACGGCTTCCGGGTACGGGCAACGGTATCCGACCTGTTCCCGAACCTGCCGGCATTTCAGCGAATCCAGCATGACAGTGGCGGGACCGTCGACTTTATTGCAGAGCCGGTTGACGCGACCGACACACCCCCTGAACTGGACGGATTCCGGACGATTTTTACGGCATTTCACCATTTCCGTCCGGAACTGGGCCAGGCCGTCCTGCAGGACGCTGTAGACAAGAATGCGCCAATTGGTGTTTTTGAACTGACGCAACGCAACCCCCTGTCGATTGCCCTTGTTGTCGTGGGAACGCCACTTGGCACCCTGCTCCTGACACCGTTTTTCAAACCATTCCGGTTCAGTCGACTGGTATTTACATATCTGGTCCCTGTCGTGCCATTCGCAACGCTTTGGGATGGTTTTGTATCCTGTCTGCGGACCTATTCACCCGACGAACTGCGGGAACTGGTTAGCGGACTGGACCAGGGGGATCGGTTCGAATGGGACATTGGGACCATATCTGGTTACCTGCCCGGCATCAAATTGACCTATTTGATTGGCACGCCGCTGGGCGCTTCCGCAGACGGTTCGCAATAACAAACGTTAACGGCACCAGCAATACCAGTTGCAGAACTGGAAGCAGCGACACATCAACCATCGGAATGACCGGGTTAATTTCCGTATACGACCAGCGACCGGCCGACAGGGCGTAACGTTCAACGGCAATAGCCAGGACGACATTGACGACGGTCAGGACCACAAGCGTCCGGCGTCGGGTTACGTTTCGCACCCATCGGGCGTCGCGCACGGTCAGTGCAACCGCAGCAACGGATATCCACGTCAACAAAATATCCCCGGTCGCAGCCCGGACCATTGTCGGCACAAACCCGAATCGCTCATACCTGTGGACAAAAAACGGGATACATTGCGCTGATTCCCAAAGAAAGTGCAATACAAACGCGACCACCGAACTGACCAAAATGTGCCCCAGGACACCTTTCCAGCCACCACAAAGTGCCTGCCCGGACATCAGTTATGATTTGTTCGATTTGGTCGCGCAACAAGCCATTCCATTGGTGCATCTTTAAGGTCGCAGACCCGGGCATGGCGTGCATAAATGCGGTTGCTCGTCTGCCGGCGCAACCAGGTCACGGAATACAGCTTTCGACCAGCACTGTCACAACACGACCCTCCCTGCCACCTACAACTTGGCGCCCCGCAATCGCAATGAGTTGCCGATCACCGACACAGAGCTGAAGCTCATTGCGGCCGCCGCGATCATCGGGCTTAGCAACATCCCGGTCAACGGGTACAGGACGCCGCCCGCCACGGGCACACCCAGGCCGTTGTAGAACAGGGCAAAAAACAGGTTTTGCCTGATATTGCGCATCGCTGCCTCGCTCAGGCGACGGGCGCGAACGATGCCATCCAGGTTGCCCTTGACCAGTGTCACGCTGGCACTTTCCATCGCCACATCTGTTCCAGTCCCCATGGCGATCCCAACGTGGGCACGCGCCAGTGCCGGCGCGTCGTTGATGCCATCACCCGCCATCGCCACGATGTGCCCACTGTCCTGCAGGGCCTTGACCGCATCTGCTTTACCTTCAGGCAGGACATCGGCAACAACATCATCAATACCAAGCCTGCTGGCCACGGCCTGGGCCGTAACCGCGTTGTCGCCGGTCATCATCACGACCCGCAGTCCTTCGTCGTGGAGCTTACGAATGGCGCCGGGGGTGCTGTCTTTGATCGGATCCGCCACACCAATCGTCCCGGCCAGCTGCCCGTCAATAGCGACAAACATGACAGTCTGCCCCTCGGCGCGCTGGCGGTCTGCCTGCTCTTTCAGTTGTTCGACTTCGATCCCTGCGTCTGACATCAGGGTCGGATTTCCCAGCAGTACGGTCCTGCCATCAACGGTTCCCTTGACGCCTTTGCCGGTAATCGAGTCAAAATCGTCCGTACTCCCCGGGGTCACACCCCGTTCCCGGGCGCCTGAAACAATCGCTTCGGCCAGGGGGTGCTCGCTGGCCTGCTCCAGACCCGCTGCCGCTTTCAGCAGCTCGGATTCCTCGACATTACCGACTGGCGTAACCGCGACCAGGCGCGGACGGCCCTCAGTCAACGTACCCGTCTTGTCAACGACCAGGACATCAACTTTGCGCATTGTTTCGATCGCTTCAGCATTACGAAACAGCACACCAGCCTGTGCGCCTTTGCCTGTGGCCACCATGATCGACATCGGCGTCGCCAGCCCCAAAGCACAGGGGCAGGCAATAATCAACACGGCCACGGCATTGACCAGGGCATAGGTCATGGCCGGCTCCGGACCAACCAGCGCCCAGACGACAAAAGTCACAATTGCCGCCGCAATAACCGCAGGAACAAACCAGGCCGACACCTGGTCTGCCAGCTTCTGGATCGGCGCCCGGCTGCGCTGGGCTTCGGCGACCATTTTGACAATCTGGCTGAGGACCGTTTCCGACCCGACCTTGTCAGCCCGAATCACCAGGGTTCCGTTGCCGTTGACCGTTGCACCGATGACATCACTGCCTGCTGTCTTTTCCACGGGAACGGACTCACCGGTGATCATGGATTCATCCACCGAACTGCGGCCTTCCAGCACCTGGCCGTCGACCGGGACCTTGTCGCCGGGCCGAATTCGCAAACGATCACCAGCCCGGACCCGCTCCAGTGGGATCTCCTGCTCGTTGCCATCGCCATCGATCCTGCGGGCCGTCGGCGGTGCCAGTTCCAACAGTTCGCGAATGGCAGATCCGGTTTGGCTGCGGGCACGCAATTCCAGGACCTGCCCC
>JBFJWU010000184.1:0-6972 GCA_041623475.1 bacterium
CCAATGTCAGCAGGGCATTTCTGGACATCTTCCTGTCTTACGAGGGACTGATGCGCTGGATCCTCGATATTCCGCCGCTGTCCGAGATCAACTTTGACTATGTCCGGACATCGATGGTTGACAGGATGATTGAGGATGCCGAGTTCCTGACCCTGATCGAAGACGAAACACCGACAGGGCGTGAGCGGTTGCGCGATGCCCAGGCTGCCCTGATCAACTTTTTTGGTGACATTCGCACCGCAGTCGACATCGTCCGTAACGAAACAGACTGGCAGGGTGATGACCTGTTCCGGTACTGGGACTGCGGCGAAGACGGCCTGTGCGACTGCGATGCCGTCAACCCCGAAAACGGGCTGCCGGAAAACAAGGTCATTGCCTGCCCAACCAACCCGGCCGACTACACCGGCCCGGACGATGGTGAAGGTAACGGGCAGTACGACCCCGGCGAACCGGTCGGCAGCGACCGGATCCAGAATCCCGACCCCGGAACCGTCGCCTTGCCGGCCGACCTGGATGAATTTTTCCGCCAGAACCAGATGATCCAGGACAATATCCGCGGGCCTGATGCGCTGGACATTGACGAATTTGTCGGGGATTCTGCCGGCGGATTCAACCCGACTGACCTGCTGCGCAGCTGGCTGGTACCGATCCCGGCCATACGTGCCAGCCAGTGGTTTATCACGCCAACCAGCATTCGCGATATCTTTCCGCTTTATTCAATTGAAAAACGCGACGTCATTTTTGATATTGAAAGCGAGCCGTGGGACGACGTCGGCTATGACGGCCTGGCCAACAAGGACGAAACCATCGTCCACTGGCCGAACCCACGGGGCCTGACCGAAGGCACGCCGTACGACTCGCTGGACAACCCCGACCCCAGCTTTGACGACTTTGACCCGTTCTGTAATCCGTACTGCAACGAAACCGATACCATCGACAACGATGCAGACGGCCTGGTTGACAACCAGGACCGGTTTCGCCTGGGCGGTTTCACACTTAACCAGGACGGCGGCGTTGAAAACAACCTGGTTTTCGACTGGGTCGACCTGGATTTCGATTACTTTCACGATGCCGGTGAGCCCAGCGAAGTATTTGACGACATCGGTGTCACAAACTTCCGCGGCCAGACAGTTGGTGCCGGGAATGATCGCTGGGATTTTGCCGACCAGGGGCACGTCTATCCGACGGGCGCAGATATCGGTCCGGTCAACAATCTCGAACGCCAGGATCCGCCCAATGGTGCCGTCGGTGATATCGAAGACTGCGGGCCCCCATGCGCTAATGACCGGGCCAACCGACTGTCACTCAACACGGATCTGGCCAACTCGCCCCTGGGCGACTACGAAGGCCTGTACGATTCCTTCTATTTCTTTTTCCAGGATCCGACGTTTTCGGGCCTGCTGCAGTTTCCCGAGGACATCGTCAGCATCAACGGCGAACCGCTTACCGAAAATGCCAAGCTGATCCGTTTTTTCAGCAAACTGCTGGAGATTTCCGGGATTTTTGAAGTCGGCGAGCGGGTCGGCGACGAAATTTCTGTCGCCCCCCGAGCCGCGTACGGACACCCCTGCTCGGACGAGCAGAAATGCCTGGACGCAGTTGAACTGGTACAATCGCCCTGATGAAAATCCCCCGCAAAATTGACTCTGGCCGGGCCTCCCGGGCGGGTATTGCGGCCTTGGCGGGCCTGCTGCTGACGACCGGATGCCTGCACGAAGAAGAGCTGCAGGGTTGCGGTATTCCAGCGACTTCAGCGTCTCCACGCGGGGGACTGTTTCCCGAAAACGAAGACACGACCATCACTCTGGAATCTGACCGCCCGGCGACAATCTACTTTACGCTGGACGGCACGCCCCCTCGGGTTGAATCAGCCAATTGCCGCAACGGACCGACGTTTTGCGGGCAGAGCCCGGTCAGCAATATTCCCGTTGCCTACAACGGTATGTTCCTGCAGTATTTCGCGGTCGATCAATGCGGCAACCAGGAACAGGCGAAATCACAAACGTATCGGCTGGATACGGCACCCAACACCCAGGCATCGCCACCCTGCGGGCTGTACAACAAGCCGGTCGAGGTCGTACTGACGGCGTCGGACGAATCGACCGCCCCGGCAACGGTCTACTACACAACCAGTGGTGCCAACCCTGACCCGGTTGACCCCGCGACCCAGTCCGGACCAAGCCCGCTGAAATTGACGATCAGTTCCAGTTCACAGCTTAAATGGCGGTCCGAAGACGCAACCGGCAATCTCGAGCAGGTCCGCAGTTGCCAGTACACCATCGACACCATCCCGCCGATATCCGAAGCACAGCCGGGGTCCTGTACCGACTGCGAAAGCCCGTTGGACATTACCATTCGTATTACCAACGATACAGGTACTGTTTACTGGACAACCAATGGCGCCGTCCCGACCCCCAACGACCCGCAGGGCCATACCCAGTCGGCATCTTTGCAAAAGACCATTACAATCGACCAGAGCACGATCCTGCGGTTCACGTCAGTGGACAAGGCCGGGAATACGGAACAGCACAGCGAGGCCAGCGCCCCTTACAACCAGGAAACGTACATCATTGACAACAGACCGGCGATTGTCGCAACACCTCCCGGCGGGACCTATGCCGAGGAAACGCTGACGATTGCACTGACATCAGCACCATCCAATGCCGACAAGTCCTGGCGGACGGGCCCTGGAACATGGAACACATACGATGAGCCGTTTACGATCTCCGGTCAGGAAGTGGATCTGGAAATCCGTGCCCAGCAGGGTGTCGCCAGCCGGACCGTGACCGAAACATACGAGCTTGGCGTTGGCGGCACGCTGATTACGATTGATGACCAGTTCGATAATGCCGACAACATCAACGGTGCAGACAGCACGGCCCGGGTGGCCAACGGCAAAGTAGTCATCCCCGAACTGATCCGCTCTCAGGTCGACAATGAAACCAACTCGACGATCCAGTTGCAGGCGGTTGGCACATCGTGGCACCGGCAGATCCTGTTTGATCCTGATGTCGATGCAAGCCGGGTAATGCTCATCGACGGTGCAGATCCGTTTGGCCTGGGCGGCGGCAATACAGAATCCGATGCCGAAGGACTCAAAACCTACACATGGAACCGCGGTTCGGAAACGATGACCTACGGCAGCGTCGAGGATTCTGGTACCGGTGAAGTATTCCAGAAAGCAACGATACTGCAGGACACATCTGGTCGCGATATCGCCGTGATCTCGACGGTCCAGGGCGGCACGAACGAACTGGTTTCATTTGATATCTCCAGTGGCACACCGGTCGAACTGGATCGTGCGGCAATCGTCGCCGGCAATGCGTTTCCGCCGGGCCTGGTCGCCCAGAAGGCTTTGACCGGTATGTTCACGAATAATATTTTTGTAACCCGCCAGGATACCGATACCGACAGCAAGACGTTCGTCCGGGCCTATACGCTGCAGACGTCCGACGATACGATCGTTGCCCGTGGCGAAGTATCATTACCCACCAGCGGTGCCGGTGTCGATGCCCTGTCCATCGCAATGGATCCAGGATCACTGGGTAATGATATTTTCGTCCTCGACAGCGAATGCCGGTTATGGGAAATCAATTTCATTGACATTGACAATCCGGCGGCACCCAGCGACCGCGGGATAATCTGCCCGGACGGCGAAATTCCCGGCGCGATGGTCGCGGCCCAGATTTACGGCTTTGCCTATGTCTATATCGTTCACTGGAATGCGACGGGCACGGTCAATGCGTCTATTTACGATGTCTTCCAGAACGACACCTACAAAGGCGTCCTGCCGGCCGGACAACGCCCCGACGTAACCGCGGGCCCGCAGCAGCAGGGCTGGTCAGTCGGCGTTGTCCACAACGAAGCAACCGATGCGGACCCAAGACCACTGCTGGCTGTTGCCGGCGGTGAAGATGGTGTCTGGCTGTACGACCTGACACTGCCCGCGACGACGCAACTGACGGCCCTCGATAATTTCGGCAACGGTGATGGACAGGTCCACAGTATCGCCATTGACGATACCGTCGACAGCGACAGGGCCTACCTGCTGCTGTCGATCAAGGACATCAACACCGGAACCGCGTTCAGCGATGTCGGCGGCGCGACCGTATGGCGCATCGACGACCAGCCGACAACCGCATTTGCTAAAAGCAAGCAGTTAAACGCGGCCGGCACCTCGGTCCAGTCGATGAAACTGCTGGACGCGAATTTTACCGGCGATGTCACGATCGAATTCGTTGCCGGCTCGACGGTCCTCGGCACCGCCGAAGTCGGCGACCTGTTCTCGATCGATCCCGCCGCAACTGCCGTGTACTGGCAGGCGACGCTGGATGAGTCGGGTGGAACAGCCGAATTGGACAGCATTCAGATACGGCTGGGACAGGAATGACTCACAGATTGGCGATTGGCCTGATGGCTGCGGCCCTTGTACTGGGGGGCTGCGCCCGCGAAGAAGGCTCCGGCACGGAAACGACCACCGGCCAGGGCCCGACTCCAGAGACGTTGACCCTCGACGAGCGCACCGTACGTGTCCCGGTTGATACGATCTGGATGAATTCGGGGATTGTCCTGCGAATGGGTGAGCGCATCGAACTGACGGCCCGTACAGACACCGGCAACCCGACGGCAGGCAGCCCGATCGCTGATGACTCGGCTCCGCTGCCGACCTACGGATCCGATGGACTGATCGGCCGCATCGGCGAAAACGGCTTTCCCTTTGCGATCAATGGCGAATTCGACCTGCAGGGCAGCAGCCTGACGGCGGGCGAACCCCTGTTCCTGGGGCGTAATACGGCGCCACCGCAACCGTTCCTGTCAGAAATCACGACAGACGCGCCGGGTGCCGCCACCGCACAGACGCTGGCCGCCGAAGAAATCGTCATCGATTACGATCCGGAGCCCTACGAAGTCGATGTGCGCATCCGGATTTCGGACGCACCCGCATTGTTGACGCCGATTGATACGTTCTTCGAGTCCGATGGAAACCCGATTTTTGATTGGGACGAGATCGATAACGCCAGCCAGTACAACCTGGATATTTCCAGTTTCCCGGATTTCCGCAGCGTCATCTTCAGCATCAACGTCGGAACGACAAGCATTAACACCGCAACGTTGACCGTCGATCCGACGAACCCGACAGCGCCCGTGACACCCAACCTGTCCGAGGGACTGTATTACTGGCGTGTGCGCGCGCAGGTCAACGCGGGCCGGATCCTTAATCCAAACCTGACATGGACCGAACGCAGTATTCCGTTTCGCCTGGGCGTCGAAACCGAAGCCCAGTTGCCCGCACCACGACTGCTGACCCCGGACGGGCCGGTTGTCGTTAATATTGGCTCGGTCGTACCATTCGAAGTCCTGGCGACACCGGATGCGTCGGGGCTGCAGTGGCGATACCGGTTTTTCGACGGGTCATGTGGTGAAGTCATTGATCCTTCGGGCAGCGCGATTGCCCGCCTGGGCAGTCCCTGGATGGTGTTTCAGCAGACGTTCCAGTCCAACCGCATCGAAGAGCCACAGAAGATGTACGGTGCGTTTGTTTCGCCGGTCCTGGAAGAAGGCGAATGGTTGCTCAGGGTAGAGACCCGGGATGGACTGGATAACAGCGGCGACCGCATCGGCGTCCTCGACTACGAATTTACCGCTGGCTGCCAATAAGCCAGCCCGTCCTGCGGGATGGATCGCCGCCATATCCTGATACAATAAGAAGTTCACTTGGGCCTATAGCTCAGTTGGTAGAGCTCCCGGCTCATAACCGGTCGGTCCCTGGTTCGAGCCCAGGTGGGCCCATTATCAAATCGTTGCCCGTGCGCACAGGAGCCTGAATTTTCTATGTCGAATTCGCCGATATCTGAACAACTCGCCCCATTGCTCAATGTTCAGAAGATCGATATCAGGCTTGGAGAACTATCCAACCTGCAAGCAACCTGGACCGAGAAAATAGAAGAAGCAGAGTCTCGCAAGCTCGTCCTGACCGACCAGCTGGACCTGTTGGTGGAAAAGCGCACCGAGCTGCTCAAGGAACGGGATCGCCTGATGCTGGAAGCACAGGAAGAAACTGACCGGATCCTGACATACGAAAAACATATCCGCGAAATCAAGAACAACCGCGAATACCAGGCGCTGGTCCGCGAAGTCGGTGTCAGCAAGAAAGCAAAATTTGATGCCGAAGAAACCGCGCTGGGGATCATGCAGGAAGCAGAATCCCTCGAGGGCGAGATTGCCACCGTCAAGGAACAGGTCGCCGAGATCGATGCTGAACTGGACGAATTGCAGCAGCAGGCAGACCAGGCCGCCCAGGACTCGGATGGCGAGGTCAAGGTGTTAAACAGCGAGCGCGAAGGCATGCTCAAGGAGATTTCCGTCGAAATCGTCTCCAGGTACAACCTGGTACGCAAGCGGCAGGAAAACGTAATTGTTCCGGCGGCGGCCCAGGCGTGCACTGGTTGCCAGCGCAAACTGCCTCCGCAGTTGTACAACCAGGTACTGCAGGATCTGGCATTGATTTCCTGCCCGTTTTGCCACCGCCTGCTGACACCGCCGGTTGCCGAAGACGCGCCACAAGACGACACGCCAGACGCCTGACCCGGGCGCTCCCCTGAACAACAACTTTCCCATCGGCGAACTGGAAGACTGGCTGCGCAGCCAGTTGCCGGTTCCAGGCGCACACAACGCGCTTTTACAGGCAATGGAGCCTGCTGTGCTGGCTGGTGGCAAACGGTTCCGGTCGATCCTGGCGCTGGCGTCAACCCGCCTGCTGGGGCACCAGGACCAGTCGGCATTTCCGCTGGCCGGCGCGGTCGAAATGATCCACGCCTACAGCCTCGTTCACGATGACCTGCCGGCAATGGACGATGCCGAACTTCGCCGCGGCCAGCCGACACTGCACCGGCAGGTTGGCGAAGCAATGGCGATCCTGGCCGGGGACGCGCTGCTGACAGATGCGTTTCGAATCCTGGTGATGGCCGATGC
>JBFJWU010000185.1:0-6956 GCA_041623475.1 bacterium
CAGCCGTTCCAGGGTGGCATCGTTGTCCAGTCGCTCGCCGTCGACGATGCCGCAATGTCCGTGGTCGGTATATTCACAAAAACAGGCGTCGGCAACCAGGGTCAGGCCGCAGCCTGCATCCTTGAGGGTCTTGAGCGCCCGCTGGATAATTCCATCCGGAGCATCGGCACCCGACCCGCGGGCATCTTTGGAAGCCGGAATTCCGAACAGGATCACGTGCCGGACACCCAGGTCCTCCAGTTCGCGCACGTGGTCCACCAGGTTGTCCAGGCTGCGCCGACGGATGCCGGGCATACTGGCAATGTCCTGGTCAATGCCGGTTCCATCCACAACAAACAGTCCCTGAACCAGATGATCCAGGCCCAGGCTGGTTTCGTGAACCATGTCGCGAATGGCACGGTTACCGCGCAGTCGTCGGGTTCGTCGGGGCAGGTCGGTCATGATTTGGGTTGCCTCCAAGCGGTTGCCCTGTCAGGGATTATTGTACATGCCGCGCCGGGTCTGGATCGGGGCAGGGCGATTTGCGGGCGCAGTTGCCGGTCGCGGTAAGATGGTGCACTTGAACCTGACAGGTGGTCGATTTGATTCCAGGACAGGCGGTTTGCGTGATTACCGGCGCGGCCCAGGGGTTGGGCCGCGCGCTGGCCATCGAGCTGGCCTGCAAATACCGGGCACGGATCCTGGTCGTTGATGTCGATGGGGAAACGGCAGCGGCGACGGTGGAGGCGGTCGGCCGCGCGGGCGGAGCCGCACAGATACTGGTCGCAGACGTGTCGCAACCGGAGACCGCCAAGCTGGCACTGGCGACTGCCGTCGAGGCCTGGGGGCAGGTCGACCTGCTGATCAACAATGCTGGTGTCGGTGTGCTGGGGGCCGTCGGAGAGGTTCCGATCGAACAGTGGCGGCGGGTGATCGATATCAACCTGTGGGGTGTGATTCACGGCTGCGACGTGTTCCTGCCATATTTTCGCGGGCGCGGTACCGGTCAGATCCTGAACATTGCTTCGGCGGCGGCGTATTCGTCTTTTCCGGAAATGTCACCGTACAACGTGTCCAAAGCCGGAGTGGTGTCGCTCAGCAATACGCTGGCCGCGGAAACGGCGGGGACCGGAATCAGTATTTCTGTTGCCTGCCCGACATTTTTTAACAGCGCAATCTGGGACCGGAACTACTACAGTGCCCAATGGCAACGCCGTTTTGTCGAACGGCTGTTGTCCCTGACCGGTGCGGACCCCGGGAAGCTGGCTGCCGCCATTGTTCGCGGGGTTGACCGTCGGACATTTATGATTCATCCGCGACTTGACGGTCGACTGGTCTGGCACATCCAGCGTCTGCTGCCCGGGCTGTTCCGTCGGGCGATGGCAGCGCTCAGCCAAAGTGCAAAAAAAAGCCTTGCGGACTGATGTCCGCAAGGCTTTGAAAATGATGATGGCCGTTCGTCGTCGGTCCCTGAGTCCCTAGTCCAGTTCCTCGGCGAGGACCTTTTCAGCCTGATCTTTGCGGTAGTTGGCCAGTTTCTCGGCCAGGTCTGCGTCTTCCAGTGCCAGGATAGCGACGGCAAAGAGGGCGGCGTTGACTGCGCCGGTTCGACCGATGGCAAAGGTGGCGACCGGGATACCGCGTGGCATCTGGACCGTGGACAGCAGCGAATCCATGCCATCCAGTTTGCTGTCCATCGGCACGCCCAGGACCGGATAGGTTGTATGGGCGGCAACAACGCCAGCCAGATGAGCGGACATTCCGGCCGCGGCAATCCAGACACGGCAGCCGTTGGCTTCCATGTCCTTCATATGCGCAAACAAGGCGGCCGGGGTCCGGTGGGCCGACAATACGCGGGATTTGCAGGGCACACCGAATTTTTCCAATGTGTCCTGGGCGTTTTTGACGGCCTCCCAGTCGGACTTGCTGCCCATAACGATGCCAACTTTGACGTCACTCATTCTGCGGTCTCCTTCGTGTCCTGCTGTACGGTTCAGGGAATCAGGTGCTTGACGGATTCCGGCATATCGTCGGCGACGCGGATGATCGGAATACCCGTCTGGGTCGCGTCTTCCAGCTCGTCAAAGGCACGGGGCAGGTCGGCGAATGCGTAGATTTCCTCGTGGATCGTCGGCTTGTAGACCGAGCCGTACAGTTCGGTGCATTCGTTACAGCCTTCGATCGTGTCGTAGTGAGTGTGGTCGAGGGTCAATTGCTTGACGCTGGCACCGGCGCTGTCATATGTCAGGACCTTGCTCAACTGCCAGCCGGCACTGACGTTGACGGACTGTCGTCCCATGGCTGCCAGGCCGGCCTCGAAGACAGGGCCACGCAGCATGTCGCAGACGATATCCATCTTTTCACGGCCAGTCAGCTCGCCGACGTGCTTGCCGAATGCCTTGATGTCGTCGTTGGTTGCAAAGCGATTGAATGCCTTCTGGTCGATGCCCTGGATACCCAGTTCTTCCAGGTGCGCGCGACGGGCAGCGTTGCCGGAACAGAAATAGGCATTGTGGCCGGCGGCCTTGGCCTGCATCAGGAACAACTCGCTGACGCCGCCGCCGAATCCCAGGACATTGGCCTTGGGTTTCTGCGCCTCGGTGATCTTGACCCGCCAGATGCCGATGCCGCGCCGCCACAGGTGGTGTGCGGTTGGTGCCCGCAGGGGCAGGGCAGCGATTTCCCACAGGTTCAGGCCGCAGTCCAGCGGTGCCGGTACCAGCTGCCACTCGCCGACGACGGCTTCTTCGCCGTACCAGCCGATACTTTCCGGCTTGTCATACGCCCAGATGCGCTTGGGATAACCATACTGGTCAGGTTCGCCATTGCAATGGGTAATGACAATGTCACCCGGCTTGAAACGTGTGACCTGGTCACCAACGGCGACGACTTCGCCCAATGCGCTGTTGCCCGGGAAGATCTTGCCACCGCGCAGTTCGGCAATGTTGATTGTGTCAGCCAGGGCCGCGTGATTGATGTTGTGCTCGGCGCTGACCGCGAGGATCCGGAAATGGACGTCTTCGGGGCCCATTTCACGCAGCTCACGTTCGCTGAGCTCGACGATATTGGAAATCTTGTATTCGCCGCCGCTGGCGACGCGATCGGCTTCCTTCTTGATACCCTCGGACGTAATTGCGTATGCGCGAACCATTCTAAATTCCTTTGCTGTTGATGGACCCGGCAAGGGCCCGAATTCTGCAAACTTTTTGGTTGTCAGGAACACCGATTCAGGTCGGAATCGACCAGACGGTTGGCTTGTATTGTATCGAATCAAAAGATTGCCCGCCAAGATATTGAATGGTCGCTCAGGGTGGGCGCAGCGGGCCTCTGCGGTCGCTGGCAGGTCTGCCTATTTCAGTCTGGTCGCCGCCAGCAGGTCCCTGAGCTCGCCGGTCGTTCGCGTGTTGATCACGTCGTTGGCGGTCAGTCCCGCCCGCCGGGCCTGGCTGACCCCGTAATCAATGTTTTCGAAGTCGTGAATGCTGTGGGCGTCGGTATTGATGGTGACCATGACACCCATATCCGCCGCCTGGCGGCAGTACCGGTCATGCAGGTCCAGCCGGTGGGGACCGGCGTTCAATTCCAGGTAGCAGCCGCGTTGGGCGGCGTGGGCGAGGATGCGTTCCATATCCAGGTCCATTTCCGGGCGCTTGGGCATCCGGCGACCAGTGGGATGACCGACAAACGTTGTATAGGGGTTGTCCATGGCCCGAATGATCCGTTCGGTCTGTTTGTCGCGAGGCAGGCTGAATTTGCTATGTACCGACACCACGACCACATCCAGCAGGGCCAGCACGTCGTCGTCCAGGTCCAGGCTGCCGTCTTCAAGGATGTCCACTTCAATGCCCTTGAGGATCGTGATGCCGTCGATCTGGTCCTGCAGCCGATCAATTTCGTCGACCTGTCGGCGCAGGCGGTCCTCGTCCAGGCCATTGGCGACGGTCAGGCGCTTGCTGTGGTCGGTCACGGCCCAGAATTCGTAGCCGATGTCCCGGGCTGCCGTCGCAATCTCGGCGATCGGGTGTTTGCCGTCACTGGCATCGCTGTGGGCGTGCAGGTTGCCACGGATGTCGTCGCTGGTGATCAGCGTCGGCAATTGACCATCCAGCGCCTGCTGGATCTCGCCCCGGTCCTCGCGCAGTTCCGGCGGGATCCACGGCAGGTCCAGCGCGGCGTAGACGTCTTTTTCGGTGGCGCCGGCGATCGCAGTATCGTCCTGTTGGACCGAATATTCGTTGACCCGCAGGCCCATCGTTTTGGCGCGGGCGCGGATCGCAATGTTGTGTGCCTGGCTGCCCGTAAAGTACTGCAGGGCGGCACCCCAGCTGTCCGCAGGTACGACCCGCAGGTCCACCTGCAGGCCGTTGTCCAGGACTGCGCTGCCTTTTGTATTGCCCTGTCCGAGTACCGTCTTGAATTCGGCAAACTCGCAGAAGTGGGTGATCAGGGCCTCGGCTGTGCCGCTTGCGGTGACCGTTGCCAGGAAATCCAGGTCGCCAACGGTGTCACGGCCGCGACGCCAGCTGCCCGCCGGGGTCAGGCGGTTGAGGTGTGGGTATTCGTTGAGCCAGTCGGTAAGCGCGGTGATCCAGCGTGCTGCGGTCGACCGCAGGTAGCGGCGGTCGCTGCTCAGGTCCGCCTGGATCGCTTTGAGGATGTTTTCTTCGCTTTTGGCTCCCATGCCGTTGAGGGCGCGGATTTTCTGCTGTTCGGCGGCTTCCTTGAGGCCGGGGAGGTCAACGACATCCAGTTCCTGCCAGAATTTACGGACTTTTTTGGGTCCGATCCCAGGCAGGTCCAGCAAGTCGGGCAGGTTGGGCGGGATTTGCGCAAAGTACTCGTCGTACGCCGACAAGTCGCCGGTCTCGATCCACTCCAGCAGCAGGCCAGCCAGGTCCTTGCCGATTCCCGGCAGCGATTCCAGGCCGTCGCCAGCGGCGATCTCGGCAATGGGTTGCACCTGGTCGCCAATCACCCGACCGGCGTTGCGATAGGCGCGAACACGGAACCCGTTTTCGTCAAGGATCTCCATCAGGTCAGCGGTGCGGGCCAACAGGAATGCGATTTCGTCATTTGGTCCAGCCATAGGTGATTCAGTCTACACCGATCCCCGATCGCGACCGACCGTGACAGCCGCATTTGAGTCGTTCGGAAATGCGGGATCTGCCGCCAACGGATACCCTGAAATTGCGTTGATCAGGCTGTTGCCGCCAGGTGATTGCCTGCCGGACCTTCCGGTTGGAAATTTCATCTGGCCGGAACCAAAAAAAGTTCTTTGGGTCTAAGGATTTAATGAAAACACCCTCCGTGAGGTCGGTCGCCGAGTGGAAGGCCTTTTTCACCCGGCACAAGCGGCGTCTACGCGCCGTTGCTTTTTTCATGGTTGGGTGGGCCGTGGCAATGACGCTGAACAACCGTCGGGCGGCAGAATATTGGAACCAGATGCCTCCGGCACCGCCGCCTGTTGTCGACCGGGCGGACGACCAGCGGGTGTCCCGGGTGTCCTTTGACCAGTACCAGGTGATCATGGACCGCAACCTTTTTGATGTCAGCGTCGATCGCACCGAGCCACCACCGCCGCCCGAGCCGGAAACGAAACCGGTCGAGGTCGTCGAGGACAAACCGCTGGACAAAAGCCCGTTGCCCGCCGAGGTAATCGGGACCCTGGCGGGGCCGGATCGTTACTCGGCTGCCCTGATCATGGACAAACGCAGCAAGAAGACCGAGCTGTACTTTGTCGGCGACAACCTGTTTGGCCAGGCGACAATCCTCAAGATTAACCGGCGGCAGGTCGTCGTCCTGCGCGGTAATAAGCAGGAGATGCTGGAAATCGCCGAAGACGCGGCGGCGAGCAACAAGGGCGGCGGTCGCAAGGGCCGGGACCGTGAAGAGGGCCGGACCACGGTCGAGGACATCATCGAAACAAAAAGTGACGATACTGAACTGGTTGTCGACGAGGTCGGCGAAGGTGATTTCGTAATTGACAAGGAAAGCTTTGAATCGGTCCTGTCTGACATGGGTTCGTTGTTGACACAGGCCCGTGTCGTGCCCAATTTCAAACAGGGCAAGATCAGCGGATACAAGATTTTTGCGATCAAATCGGGCAGTGTCTTCGAGCAGATTGGCTTGAAGAACGGCGACGTGATCCACAGCGTTAACGAAGTCGATGTTGATACGCCGGAAAAGGCGTTGCAGTTGTTTCAGCAGTTGAAAGCCGAAACAAATTTTGCGCTGGATATCGAGCGCAATGGCAGCACCCAATCGTTCAGCTATCGGCTGCAGTAAAAAAGTATTGGGAAAGGACGTAGCGTGGCGACAACAATGAAACGGCGGCCCGGACTGGCCAGGGTTCTTGCCCTGGGGGTTGCCTTTGCACAAATCGCACCTGGCACGGTTGCCATTGCGGAAGACGAAATGGTGACATTGGATTTCCGCAATGTGGAAATCAGTGAATTCATCAAAACCGTGTCCAAGATCACCAATCGTAACTTCCTGATCGACCAGTCCGTTCGGGGAACGATTACGATCCTGGGACCGGAACCTGTGCCGATTTCGGAAATCTGGCGAGTTTTCCATTCCGTCCTGGAAGTCAAACAGCTGGCCGTCGTCAAGGTTGGCAGCCTGTACAAGATTATCCAGCGCCGTGATGCCAAGGGCAGCACAATTCCTGTCGTTGTCGGCCGCGATCCTGTGTACTTCAGTGAAGAACCGATCATCCAGATCGTGCCGCTGGAGTTTTTCGAGGCGAAGGAAGCCAAGGGCTTCCTGGACAAATTTGTCGGCAAGGATGCACAGATCTTTGAGATCGCGGCCACCAACAACCTGGTCATCGTTGAAGCCGCCAATAACATTGTCAAGCTGTTGAAGCTGATTAATGAACTGGATCGTCCCGAAGATGACGATGTCATCGAAATTGTCAAGCTGGAGTACATGTCGGCGGATTCGGCGGCCAAGCTGCTCAAGGAAATTGGCTCGTC
>JBFJWU010000186.1:0-6887 GCA_041623475.1 bacterium
CGTCTGTGACCAGATTCCGGTACCGGACCCGGCCTGGTCGGGCGCCCATCCGGACCCGGCATCCAGCAATGCGCCGTACCGTTTGTACAACATCGGTAACAACCAGCCCGTTGAATTGATGACAATGATTGAAACCCTCGAGAACGCCCTGGGCCGCGAGGCCGAAAAAGAGTTCCTGCCGATGCAACCGGGCGACGTGCCCGCGACCTTTGCTGATGTCGACGCGTTACAGCAAGCCGTTGGATTTGCGCCGTCGACGACGATCGAGGAAGGCATCGGCCGATTCGTGGACTGGTACCGGGATTACTATGGGGTCTGACAGGCCAGAAACGGTAACCGGTGTGCGGGCCGATATTGGACGCTGACCGCCGGACAATCAAAGACATCCTGGTGCGCGGCGCGTCGGCGGCGTTTGTTTTTCAGGTCATTGGTACTGGCCTGGCATTCGTCCTGCAGATCGTCCTGGCAAGGATCCTGACGACGCAGGCATTTGGTGATTATGCGTATGCCCAGACGTGGCTGAACTTCCTGGGTATGACCTGCGTATTGGGTTTTGATGCTGCCGCCCTGCGATTTCTGCCGGCATTGGGCGCAGACGGCGACCAGACCGGGCAGCGCGCCTACATATCAATCGCCCGACGGGTCGTAGCCATCGCATCGCTGGCGGGCGCGGGGGGGATTACGATCGCCGCCTGGTTGATGTGGCAGCAGCAGGTCCGCCTGGACCTGGTCATGGTGTTTGGGGCGACGGCGCTTGCGTTGCCGGTATTCACTCAGATGCAGCTGCATACGGCATTTGTTCAGGCCCACCGGAAGATCGCTGATTCCCGGTTCGGCCCGATGGTCGTCAGGCCGATTGTGACCGGGCTGGTGGCGTGGTTCCTGGTTCGAACACTGGACACAGGCTGGACCGCTGCCAGTGCGATGATGGCGAACCTGCTGGCATCGGCCGTTGCGTTCCTGTTGTTGTTACGGGTTGGCAAGGGGCTGTGGACAGGGGTTGAGCAGCGCCAGGCACCGGAAGTGGGTGAGTGGGGGCGCGTGGCACTGTCACTCTTGGTCGTTGGTTGGTTTCACCGGTTGCTTGGCCAAACCGACATGATGATGCTGGGACCAATGGTCGGTACCGAGTTGGCTGGCATTTACTCTGCCGCCAGCAAAACGTCCCTGCTGGTTGGGTTCGGCCTGACCGCGGCCAACGCGATCGGTGCACCGGTGATCTCGGGGCTGTACGCTCGTGGGCGTATCGCCGAGTTGCAGAGTGCGGCAACGTTTATTACCCGTCGGGTCGCGGTCTTTGTTGCAATCGGCGCGCCGCTATTGTTCTGGGGGGCCGGCACTGTACTTTGGGTATTCGGAGACGAGTTCGTTTCCGGGGCGACGGCCTTGCAAGTCCTGGTGGTCGGGCAGGCGTTTGGTGCGCTGGTTGGGCCTGTTGGCTTTTTGATGACCATGACCGGCCAGCATGTCACGGCTGGTTATGTCATGGCCGCGTGTGCGGCGTTGAACCTTGCCTTGAACTGGATCCTGATCGGATCCTTCGGAATCGTCGGTGCCGCGATTGCAACTGCGGTCACACAGGCGGCGTGGAACGGACTAATGACGTGGTTTGTGATCCGCCGGGTAGGTATTAACCCGACGATCTTGAGCCGGGACAAGACTTGAAACGGATGGAGCAGAGAGGAAACCCAATGGCAGATACCAAATTACTGATCCTCGATGTCGATGGTGTAATGACGGACGGTGGTATTTATTACGGTCCTGATGGGATAAAACTGAAAAGATTTTCGGTCCGGGATGGAATGGGTGTCGCCAGGCTACAGGCTGCAGGCATATCCTGTGCGATTATTTCCGGCGATCATTGCGACTCGGTGGTTGCACGGGCAAAAAAACTGGACGTCACCCTTGTTTTCCAGGCTGTTGAAAACAAGGTCGCTGTCGCGACAGAGATGTTGGGGCGACTGGGACTGGGCTTTGACCAGGCAGCATTTGTTGGTGACGACGTAAACGATCTGCAGTTGCTGTCGATGGTGGGGTTCTCCGCGTGCCCGGCAGATGCGGTTGAACAGGTCCGGGAAGCTGTTCAGCACGTGTGCACCGCTTCGGGGGGCAACGGCTGTATCCGGGAGGTTGCGGACCTGCTGTTGCGTTCCAGAGAGGCTGCAATTTAGCGGCCTGAATACGACCATCGCACAGCGCCGTAGCAACTGCCGGACTTTGTCCTACCTCGCCAGACCGGCTACTGCGCCGAGAGGGCGCTCTGGAGTTCGTCAACCACCAGTTCGACGTCGGCAGACGTCATCGCCGGGTAAAACGGTAGTGCCAGGGTCGACGCGGCGGCTGATTCGGTCACCGGCAATTCCGGAATATCGGAAACGTATCTGCTTATGTACGGCTGGCGGTGAATCGGTGAAAAATACGCACGCGAAGGGATCCCCTTTTGGGCAAGCTGCTTCATTACGGCATCGCGATTGATTCCATCAGCAAGGCGAATTACATAGACAAACCAGCTCATACCGATGTCCGGCTTGACCACTGGTGGTTGCACCTGGGCAACTTCAGCGAGCCGACGGTTGTACATCTGCGCTACTTCGTCCCGCTGGGCCAGAAACGTATCCAATCGCCGCAGCTGCGACCGCCCCAGTGCGGCGCTCATTTCGTCCATTCGATAGTTGTACCCGAGTCGTTCATGTTCCAGCCATTGCCCCATCTGGCCCCGACCCTGGTTGCGCAGGCTGCGGGCGATCTCGGCAATCCTGTCGTCGTCGGTGACAACCATCCCGCCTTCGCCGGTCGTCATCTGCTTGTTGGGGTAAAAGGCGAATGCGCCCGCCGCGCCCAGCGAGCCCAGGGGCCTGTCTTTGTAGGTGGCGCCAAGCGCCTCGCAGCAGTCATCGATAATCCTGAGGTCAAATTCTGCAGCCAGGGTCTCGATGCCGTCCCAATCAGCCGGATGGCCAAAGACGTCGACAGCCATGATCGCCTTTGTGCGGTCGGTAATCCGGGTGCGTGCGTGTTCCGGGTCCAGGTTAAAGGTTTCCGGCTCAATATCGACGAATACCGGGCGAGCGCCGTCGAAAATAATGGCGTTGACCGAGGCCGCAAATGTAAAAGAAGGAACCAGGACTTCGTCGCTCGGTCCAAGGCCAAGCGCGCGGACGATCAAATGCAATGCGGCCGTACCTGAACTTACTGCGACCGCGTGGGCCACACCGACCCGCGCGGCGATCTCCTCTTCAAAAGACGGTGCCTGGGTCCCCAAGGCCAACCGCTTGGAACGCACGACATCCGCGACGGCTTGCACGTCCTCTTCGGTAATTTCTGCTTGGGCCATGGGGAGTCGTTCGTTCATAAAATTCCCGGTCGGCTTGGCCAAATTGGTAGTGAAATTCGGGTGACAGTATACCCTGCCCCGATTGCCTTCGACTTCGAAAGTTCGCCGGGTGACCGGTTAGCGATCTCGCGAAGTTCAGGCACCAGGCCAGCATTTCTCCAGGCGTTGTTCTCTGCGAAACCCGGACTATCCAACACGGCTTGTTTCGAAGACGCTACAAATGTGATGCCCCTGATCAGGGCGGAACGCTGGGTTCGGCTTAAGGCACCAAAGCGATTATCGATGGCGGCGGGCGCATGCATGGAAAATGCAGGCGTTGCGCCAGGCGTTTCAGCCGGTACCTTCTCGCGAATCCCCGGCGCTTGCCACCAGTTCCTGCAATCCATCCTGGACGTTGACGGCCGGCGACCAGCCGGCGTTGTTGATCCGGCTCGTGTCGATTCGCATGACGCTGTTGTCCTCGCCGGGACGGACGACGATCTCGGCACCTGGCAGGCCGGCTTCCCTGGCTGCCAGGTTGGCTGACTCGGCGATTTCGCGCAAGGTTGTGACTTTGCCGCCGGCGACGTTGTAGGTCTCCTGCCACTCGGGCCACGGATGGTCGGCGATCCAGCAGATGGCATTGACCGCATCGCGGATATGCAGCAGGTCAAAACCCTGTTCACCACCGAAGAGCTCAATTGTTTCGCCCAATGCCGCCTTGCGTGCAAAGGCATGGGGGACTTCGGTCCACCGCATGCCATCTGCCAGGCCGTATAGCCGGGACAGGCGCAACGAGGTTGTTGAAGCGGCTGGATTGCCCTGGCCAATTCGGCGCACGGCCTGTTCAACGGCCCATTTCATCATTCCGTATGAACCGAGCGGTTCAACCGGTTCATCTTCCTGGTTGGCGTGTGCCCCGTCGTTGGCGTACACCGACCGAGAGGAAATATTAATGATTGCCGGCACGCCCATCACCTCCGCCTCGCGGCAAAGCGCCATCTGGTATGCCAGGCTCGCGGCAATCGCTTTTGGTCCGTCCGTCGGACGTGCGCTTGCAAGGTTCACAAGCAGATCTATTTCGCCCAATCCGAATTCAAACACGCGACCCTCGACAACCCGAACGGTGGCATCTGCCTCTGCACGATCCAGCCAGTCGCGCAGCTCGTCTGCGGACGCTTCGCTGCGCGCCAGCGCTTGAACATTCGTAAATTCACCGGAATTGGCCATTTCCTTGACAAGATGGCGCCCCAGCCAGCCGGTTGCGCCGGTGACGGCCACGACACAGGTTTTGGCCTCAGCCCGATCAGGGTCCGGGCCGTCGTTTTTGCCTGATGCCAATGCGCTGACATCGACAATCCGCATTCCGATTTGGCGGATACCGACGCGGCGGGGATTGCATCGCAACGTTCGTTCCGGCGGATCCAGGTCCAGCCAATCCCGGATCAGCCACGCTACCTCGTTAAACCCGAACAACGAACGGTTGCCGGTAATGCCGGTAAAGCGCGCATTGATTTCGAAAAATCGCGGCCCCTCATCGGTCAGGCGACCCTGGATATTGACAGGCCCCTGGGCTCCGGCTTCTACGAGCAGATTGACGACTGGTTCCAGCGTCTCGGCCAAAGGGGCATATTCGATCGGGTTTATCTCGATCGGTACGCCGTCCTTGAGGCGGTTCAGTGACCCGAACTGGGCAACAAGCTTGCCACTTTTGGCAAACACGTACTGCAGCGAGTACTCCGAAAGTTGCACATTCTGGCCTTCGCCAACCGCTTTCAGCAAACGATCCAGGTTGGCGTCACCCTTTCGCGGCAGGGCATATGGCTGCACCATCATCCCCGGCCCAAGTTCGCCGAGTTCATCCGCCGTACGTATAATCCTTATTCCAGCGGAAGCGGAACCGTCGAGTGGTTTGGCAATCATTGGCAAGGTGGCAGCCCCAGCGTCAAGTGCTTCAGCAGCCCCGTCCGGATCGAAAGCCGGCAGTACGGTTTGCGTTTTCTGGGAAAAACTCTGCGCCCAGGCCAATTTGTCACGGCAAAGTGCAATGAAGCCTGGCGGGCCGACCAGAACCTTGATTCCCGCATCATCAAAGCGCGGCGCCGCTTCGGACAGGGGCAGCAATTCCAAGTCAAGAGCCGGAATCAGGATATCAACAGACTGTTCCCGGCAAACCTGCAACAGGTAATCGATATATCCCGGATCCCTGACCGGCGGCGCTGTAAACCGGACATCACAGTCGTAAAGACCAAACGCCAGGGGGTTCAGGTCAAACCCGATCAGGAACAAATCCAATTCCGATCGACGACATGAATCAATAATCGATTGGCCGATGCCGCTGCCCGCGCTGGTTACCGCAACGCGAATCTGACGTTGTTTCGTGTGCAATTCTTAAATTCCTTTGACTGCCTTGGCGCTCCCGACCATCTCAGTCGGGCGGCTCTGTAGTTTTCTCGACCCCGCGAAACTCGGGCATCGTTGCGTGATCGTCGGCGGAAATCCCTTCACGAGACAAAACAGCCGCGACCGTCATAAACAAGATTTTAAGGTCCAGCAGAAACGACCGGTTTTCAACGTACCAGACGTCCATCTCCAGTCGCTCGGGCCAGGACAGCGCATTGCGGCCGTTGACTTGTGCCCAGCCGGTAATACCCGGGCGGACATCATGCCTACGGGCTTGCCGAGCATTATACCGGGGCAGGTAGCGCACATGAAGGGGCCTTGGGCCGACCAGGCTCATGTCACCCTTGAGCACGTTCCACAACTCTGGAAGCTCGTCGATACTTGTGCTGCGTAGCACGCTGCCAAACCGGGTCATGCGTTCTGAATCGGGCAGAAGATTGCCACTGGAGTCACGGCGATCCGTCATAGTTCGGAATTTTACAATCCGAAAAATCTCACCGTGCATACCGGGCCGATCCTGGGCAAAGAAAACCGGCCCGCCCAATTTTGTTCGAACCAGCAACGCGACCACAGAGATCAACGGCGACAGGGCGAGCAGGACCAGCCCGGACACAATGATGTCAAAAGTTCGCTTCATTGATCCTGAACCGTTGGATCTCTGGAAAGTGACAGCAGGAACGCCGAGAAATAGACGACATCGTAGCGCCCGGCGATGACGTTAATATCAGTCAGGGCGCGAGCGCTCAACACAAAAATAACAATCGACAGAAACGGATGTAACCCCGTGCGTAAGATTACAGTTGCCGCACACAACAAGATCGTTACTACATAAAGCAACCCCAAAAATGCGTGGGCTGCCAGATACGAGTTGTGCGGGTTGCCGTCCCATCTGTCCAGAAATTCCAGAGAATTGAGGTCGCGACCCAGAAAAACTGCCGCAGGCTCCAGCGATTCGAAATAATTTTCCAGCATAAAACTGCGGGATCGGTCTTTAAAACCCTTGCTGCTGAAATCGCCCGCCAGGTTCAGGTCAATAAGGTAAAACAGGGCGCCGACGCCGATCACGACAGAAATTGTCAGAACAGAAATTGCAGCAAACCGCTTGATGCCGGCACTGGCTCCACCGGCCAGGATACGAACCGTGAATGCGCCGGCAAACAAGGCAATGAGC
>JBFJWU010000187.1:0-6853 GCA_041623475.1 bacterium
GGCGTCCGCAATCTTTTTGTTCGTACAAGGGATCTCGCCGGCAACACAGCTGCTGCCGTATCGGACTCGATCCTGTTGGATACAACGCCGCCGGATCCACCGGCATTACAACTGATCGATGTCAATGGTGACGGGTTTGCCCTGTCCAATACCGATGCCGAACTGCAATGGAGCCTGCCAGCAGGCGCAACGTCATTTGAACTGGAACGACTGGTCCAGGGGGTCGACACCGCGTTTATCAACCTGGCCGACCTGACGGCACCCCAGGCGACGTACACAGACACTGCCGTTCAGCCAGGCGCGCGGCACCGTTACAGGATTCGCGCTGCAGATGATGTGGGTAACCAGTCCGCCTGGAGTGTTGTCGCCGAAGCATACCCGTTCGATCCGGTAACGCAGGCCGTCTGGATTCGCAACAAGGAGCAGGTAACATTCGACTTTCCGCCAGCGACAGGCACATTTGCCCTGAACCCGACGTATATGTTCGAAGACCTGACCGGTGAAACCTCATTTTCTGCCTTGACGCCCAACATTACGGAATGGAACAGGCCCGTACCATCCGAAGACATTTTTGAAGAATTTCTGGTCCTGCGGACCGGAAACCAGGATAATTCGCTGGTGTACGACAGCCACCTCCCGTTACCATTCGGGACCCGAGCGACGTTGGACGACACGGAACCAAACGGGCAAGGCCTGGTCGACATTGCCGTGGATGCAGATGGCGACAACCACGTACTCTTCCAAAGGGACACCTTCGTTGGTTATGCAACAGACAAGTCAGGCCAGTGGGTTTTTGAAACAGTTGATTCGACCTGCTGCTACGCGGAAAACGGGTCAATTGCAGTCGGCGTCGATGGCGTAATCCATATCAGCTATTTGCGTGACGATGACGACGGCCTGCACTACGCCACTAACGCTGGCGGATCCTGGGCAACGGAACTGGTCGACGACATGCCGACTGGACAGGTCGGCAAACGAAATTCGATCGCCGTGTCAACGACAGGCGCCACGCACATTGCGTATTACGATGCAGGCTCCAGAAACAACCTGAAATACGCTGTCAACAACGGTGCCGGTTGGGTCACGGAAGCCGTCGACACGGCTGGGGATGTCGGCGATTTTGTTGATCTGGCATTGGATTCAAGCGGCAACCCCCACGTCAGTTACCAGGATGGATTCAGCGTCGGCTATGCGACAAAAAACGGATCCTGGACACTTGAAAGCCCGGGCGTCGGCGGCGGTTATGACACAGATATCTTCCTCGACTCCAGCGATGTCCCAAGTATTGTCTTTACCGACACGTCCTGCAGCTTTGTCAAGATGGTGGAACGGTCCGGCGCTCCCTGGGCCAGCGACGTTACGATTGACGACGGGCTGGGCTGTAATGTCCTGGAATTCCGAGACCATCTGTCGGCGGAGATCGACAGCAATGACAATGTCCACGTTGTCTATTACGACGGCACCAATTTTGACATGCGCTATTCGACCAACCGGTCCGGCTCCTTTGTTTCCCGGCCGCTGGACGCCGTCGGCGATTTTGGCCGCTGGTCTGTGATTGATATGGACTCGGACAACAATCCTCACGTCGCGTACTACGACGATGGCACCGACAAGGTCCGGGTTATGCGATATGTCGCACCGGACAACTTGCCGTGGACCAACGAAACACCTGCGTCGTCTGACCTGGACCTGGTTCAGCAAACCAATGCCCACGGCGCTGCCGACATTGCCGGTGACGGCACGGTTTACGTTTATTATTACGATGCGCAGGATGGCGACCTGTCCTGGTCCAGCAGGTCGGCCGCTGGAACCTGGTCGGACGGCGGCGCCGAAGACACGTCAGGTGATGTCGGCCGGTACATTTCCCTGGCGCTGTCACCATCCGCGCGACACGTTGCGTACTACGATGTGGACAATGGAAACCTGAAATACCTGGAAGACAACGGATCGGCATCAATCCAGACAGTCGATTCAACCGGGGATGTCGGCTACGACACGTCTATTACTGTCGATACCTCGGCCGATGCCCACGTTGCTTACTACGATGCGACGAACGACCAACTGAAGTATGCAACCAACAGTTCGGGGTCCTGGGCAGCAACAAGCCTGGATACGACCGGAACCGGCCGATATACGTCGATCGTTCTGGACGGCGCGGGCGATGCCCACATCAGCTACCAGCGCGGTGATGGCCTGGGTTACGCGACCAATTCCAGCGGCAGTTGGGTTTATTCAGACATTGACACCACTTGTTGTATGGCCCAGTCATCGTCAATCGCGCTTGACAGCAAGGGCAACATTCATGTCACCTGGCACAACATCTCGACCCACCAGTTGTATTACGCGTCGAACAGCTCTGGTTCCTTCATAACCACCCTCGTCGACTCTGGCAGTGATGCCGGATACCACAATCGCCTGTTGCTGGATCGGGACGACACCCCGCACGTGTTTTACTGGCGCGCCGGTGCCGCGAGGTACGCTGTCTTCCGGGCAGGACGGTGGATTAATTCGTTGATCGAAGACGATTTTACGGTCGCCCGATCCGGATCGATTTTCGCTGGTGACGATGGCAGGATTCACCTTTTGTTTCAGGATGACGCGAATGACCGACTCGCATATACATTTGGCCGGTTCAGCGACCTGCTTGTATCAAACTCGGTCGAACGCACGACGCCGTTCTGACAAATGGCAATCGATTCGGCGCTGTAAATCGGGGCGACACATCTGCAATTGCCGGACCCAGTAAAATAGGATCGTCAGGGAGGACATCAATGACCATTCAAACCATTTTCAGACCCGATCTTTTTTCAGGAAAAGCAGCAATCGTGACCGGCGGCGGCACTGGAATCGGCCTGGCCATTGCCGAAGAGCTGGTCCAGCTTGGCGCGGATGTCGTCATCGCATCGCGGAAAATGAAACGACTGGTTCCGGCGGCCAAAGGACTGTCCCGTGACTACAATGCACGGGTTATTCCCGTCACCTGCAATATCCGCGAGCGCGACAGCATCGAACAACTGTTCGACCGGACCATCGATGAATTCGGAAAAGTTGATTTTCTTGTAAACAACGGTGGCGGTCAGTTTGCCTCGCCGGCTGAGTCTATCAATGAAAAAGGATGGAACGCCGTCATCGACACCAACCTGAACGGGACCTGGAACATGTGCCAGGTTGCGGGCGAAAAGTGGATGTACAAACACGGTGGCCGCATTGTCAACGTCATAGCTGATATGTGGCGCGGATTCCCGGGGATGGTCCACACGGGTGCCTCCCGCGCTGGCGTCGCCAACATGACCATGACCCTGGCAACGGAATGGGCGAAGTACGGTATCCAGATCAACTGTGTCGCGCCGGGTGTCATCCTGTCGACCGGGGCCCACAACTACCCCCCCGGAACCATGGAATCCATGGACACATACATCCCGCTCAAGCGCCTGGGAACACCGGCCGAAGTGTCATCATCGGTGATGTTCCTGTTGGGACCGGGTGGCGATTTTATTACCGGTGAAAGTCTGCGCGTTGATGGCGGGGGGTCGCTGTGGGGCAACAAATGGCCGATACCGGATCCAGCGCAAAAGCCGGAATATTCGATTCCGCCCTGGCCCGAGGATCGCTGGCCCGAATTCGCCCTTGCGGACGACTAGCCGAATCGGAGGGTCCCATGGCGTATGACGAGGGCCTCCAGGCCCGCATTGACGAACTGACCGACGGCGAAGCGGGCCTGACCAGCAAGAGAATGTTCGGCGGCCTGTGCTATCTGGTCAACGGCAACATGGCGTTTGGGATTGTCGGTGACGAAATCATGGTTCGTGTCGGCAAGGAAGTTTATGACACTTGCCTTGCCCTGCCCCACGCCCGGGAAATGGATTTCACTGGCCGCGCCCTCAAGGGAATGGTGTACGTCGACCCTGTCGGCATTGCCGAAGACAGCGACCTGTCCGAATGGTTGTCCAGGGGACTGAAATTTGCCGGGTCTTTGCCCCCCAAATAATGTGGTCCCGCCACAAAGCATTCCACGTACCTGAGCCGCTGTTTCCAAAAAATACTTGAAATCAGGCTGATCCTCGACTAGATTGATCTCCGTTCCCGGGAGGATCTGCCATGAATATCCGTTTTCGCCTGTCCGCGGTCGTTGTTTGCCTCGCACTCTTTACAACGGCTTGTAACGAAACGCTGTCCCAGCTATCCGAAGGCCTCCAGGAGTTGGACGAACAGGGATTCCTGATCGAAAACCTGCGGGCCTCGATGCTGATCGAGGGTCCCAATTCGGTCCGCGCCGGGCAACCGGTCACGCTGACCGCGTCCTTTGATGACGTATCCGTGATCGAGCCATTCGTTGATCTTGACGGTGAGCAACTGACGGTCAAGTGGGACCAGGTGGCAGGTTCACCGGTCGCGATCACGTCGGATTCGGTCCTGACCATTGAATTCACGGCGCCATTGGCCAATGAGATCATTGCCTTTACCATCCATGCCAACGACCGCCGCGAAGACGGCCCCAAGGCGGTCCATGAAATTGTTGTTGTCTATGACCAGAAACCTGTCGCCTATGCGGGCCTGGACCAGACCGTCAATGTCGGGGCCTTCGTCACACTCAATGCCGCCGGCTCACGGGATCCCGAGAGCGGGGCCATTGAATACCAATGGACCCAGGTCGACGGCCCGGCGGTTGAACTGGATACGATCGAGGCACTCGCCGAATTTGACGCTCCGGACGTTGTCACTGAATTGACCTTCAGCCTGCGAGTGACGGATGGTGTCAGCTGGAGCCTGCCGGACCTGGTTCGTGTTTTTACCAACCAGGGGCCAACCAGCAATGCCGGACCCGAGCAGACGGTCGCCGGTGGCGACGTTGTAACACTGGACGCGTCCGGATCATTTGATCCTGACGGCGATGACATCACATACAAGTGGGAGCAGATTTCCGGCGACACGGTGGTCCTCAGCGATGCCCGTGCCCGGCAACCGACATTTGTCGCCCCCAGTCGAGGACAGACGCTGCTGTTTCGCATGGTCGCCAGCGATGGTAAGAGCAACGATGGCGGTGATGTGGCCCAGGTCAATATCCGCAACATCCCTGTTGCCGAGGCCGGCGACAACCAGACCATTGTCAATGGCGATGATGTCCTGCTGGTCGGTTCCGGCATCGACAGCGACGGTAACCCGGCCAACAAGTTTGCCTGGCACGTCGAATCAGCGCCGGCAGGTGCCACGTGGGCACTGGTCGGGGCCAACACATCCAACCTGACCTTTTCCCCCCTGGGGCCTGGTTTCTATCAACTGGGCCTGCAAGCCTCGATCGATGACCTGGTCGGGACAACCGATTTTGTTGTCGTCGAAGTCCTCAACCGCCCGCCAGCGGTCACCCCGGGACCGGACGTCACAGTCACCAATACCCAGCCGGCCAGCGTATTTGTCACAACATCGGATCCTGACGGTGATTCGATGACCGTCCGTTGGGAAGTCGAAAGCGCACCACTGGGTGCGACATTCACCTGGGACGATAATACGATCCTCAACCCGACCTTTACACCCAATGGACGCGGGACCTATGTCCTGCGCGCCGACGTCACCGACAGCAATGGTGGCCTGACGTCAGCAAGAGTCTATGTCCAGGCCGCCAACAACGCACCGACATTGATCGGCAGCCCAGTCACGGCGTTTTCGGTACCCAACGGCCAGGACCTGTTTATCCAACTGCCGGCGCAGGACACGGATGGCGACTCGCTGACGTACATTTGGCTGTTCCCGGATTCACAGGTGACGGTCCTCTCCGGCCAGTCGACCTTTGCCATCGAACTGCGTACATCGGCGGCTGGCAACTACGGTGGCCAACTTTTGATCTCGGACGGCTCGGCCAGCACCGTGATTGACATCCAGATTGAATCGACCAACAATGCACCGACAGCCACGGTGGATGACGCCGAATTGACGACCGAAAACGGCAAACTGGTAACGCTGTCGGGTTCGATTTCCGACCCTGATGGTGATCCGGCATCTGCCTATATCTGGGAGGTGGTCAATGCCCCGGGCGCGGCCACATACGTCATTTCAACAACGACCGCGTCGGGCATCGCTGAATTCACCCCCTACGGGATCGGCACATACGACCTGCGTTTTGCCGTTTCAGACGGCCAGGCCCAGAGCAGTTGGGTTAATGTTGAGGTTGAATCGTTCAACCGCGCACCTACCCTGTCCGGCACTGCCCTGTACAACACCAATAACGGCCAGTCCGTCCAGTTGACGGCCATCTATTCTGATCCGGACGGGGACCCGCTGGATTCAGTCAGTTGGTCTGTTCTGTCCGTACCCAGCGGTGCACTGTACGCGATCAGCCAGGAAACGACATTGACCCCATGGTTTACGCCCCAGGGACGAGGCACGTACCAGCTACAGGCGGATGTTTCAGACGGGAACGGTGGAGCCGCATCAAAAGTATTCAGTGTCGTCGCCTTGAACTCAATTCCGTCGGTCGTTGTATCTGGTTTCCAGGGCCAAAATCTGGCTGGCACGATTATCGAAGCCACGGGAACAGACGCGGACGGCGACAGCCTGACCTATTTCTGGTCAGTCGCATCGACGCCGCCGGGTGCAAGCCCCGTCCTGGTTGGTGCCAACAGTTCGCAACCGACCATCACACCGGACAAGGTTGGGATCTATAACCTGGACGTTTACGTCAATGACGGACTAGCCAACAGTGCCGTCACGACGATGGTCTTTACGGCGCTGAATAATCCACCGGTGGCCAATGCCGGCTTTGACCAATCGGGGCTCAGTGGCGGCGAGTCAACCGTTCTCAACGGGACGCTTAGCAACGATCCCGATGGCGACACCATTGATCGCTGGCGGTGGACCC
>JBFJWU010000188.1:0-6853 GCA_041623475.1 bacterium
AAGGCCATGACGCGGATCCCCGGGCTGCGGGTCATGGTGCTGCAGGGCATCTATGACCTGGCGACCCCGTACTACGCTACCGAATATACGTTGCAGCACCTGCCTATGGACCCGGCGCTGCTGGACAACATCCAGACCGTACGGTTCGAGGCCGGGCACATGATGTATACCCACCAGCCGTCGCTGCTCAAGTTTCGTCAGGCTGTCGTCGGGTTTCTCGGCGAATAAACTGTAATTTGTCCGAACAGAGCCGGGGCAGTACGCCGGTCGGCGGCGCTCAGGCGGCGGCGTCAGCCAGGTGGCGCTGCACCCTGGCCGCCGCAACGGCCCGACCCGCGTTGCGACCGCTGAACACGCAGTCGGCGATTGACAATCCGCTGACGTAGCACTGTGACGACACGCCGACGGCGGTCCGGCCGGCAGCGTACAACCCGTCGATTGGCTGGCCGTGGTCGCCGATCACCCGCTGGCTGAGGCCATCAACCACCAGTCCGCCCAGCGAAATACACGGCGCCGGGAACTTGCGATTAAACGTGTCAACCGGCAATGCATAGTACGGTCCGTCCAGGATCGGATACAGGGACTTGTCTGACTTGCCCAGCGGGTCGTGTCCCTGCTGGACATTGCGGTTGTACTCGTCGACAGTGGCCTGCAGGCCATTGGGGTCGATGCCGGCCCGTGTCGCCAGGCCTGCCAGTGTGTCAGCCTTTTTGCGGTTCAGGAAATTGTTGGCAATCGCAAACGTCTGCTGGAACCAGCCCATGTGTTCGCGCACGATCTGGCGGCTGGATTCGCTGAACTGCCGTGAGTCCAGGATCAGGGTCCCGCGACCACCGTATTTTTCGGTCATATGGACGCCAATGGTCGAACCGTACAGCTCTTCGTTGCAGATTCGCTGCCCGTCCGGTCCGACCAGAATGCCACGCACCCACGCGGTCGGCGGATTGATAAAGACCCAGGCACAGCCTCGGTCCATCTTGTCGACCTGGCCGCCGACGCTCTGGCCCAGGCGAATCCCGATCCCGCCATCGCCAACCGTCCCCAGGCGGATGCCACAGTTGGCAAAGTCCGGCGCGTACTCGTCCATCATATGGGGGTTAAAAACAAATCCGCCGGCAGCCAGGATAACCCCGCGTCCGGCCCGGATATAACGTTCATGGCTCCATCGTTGTTCAATGCGACTGATCAGCCGCTGCAGCGCAATCGTAACGGTTCGTGACGACCAGCCACCCCAGCCTGCGAAATAGAGGACCCGGTGAATCGCGCGGATCAACAGGTTGCTCCGCAACTGGGTCACCCGCAGGCCAATTACTGCGCCAGCGTCATCAACGACCAACTGCCGGGCCGCTGTTGCCAGCCGCACCGTCACCGACGAACCACGAATGGCACGGGCAAATCCCTTGAAGATCTGCGGCCCGGTCAGCCCCCTGCCCAGCGCCCGATGGCCCCGGGGAGCGGGCTTTGCCGCATCCGAATATGGCGGGCAGATTTCGTTGCCACTGAAATACAACGTGCAGTCGTACGGCGGATAAGATGCCTTGACCGCTTCGCCGCTGGGTGGAAACGGCACGCCCAGGCTGGACAGCCAGTCAAAGTTCGCGACACTGTCATTGCAGAAAGTGCGCAGGACGTCATCGCTGACAACGTCACCGGCTTCCAGTTTCAGGTACTTGAACATTTCTTCGGGACTGTCATCATAGCCGGCCGCTTTTTGCAGTCGTGTACCGCCGCCCGCATAGTAAATGCCGCCGCTGCGCTTGGTCGCGCCACCACCGTAAAACCGATCAATCAACAGCGTTCCGCAACCCGCCTGTGCCGACTCCAGTGCCGCACTGGCCCCGGCCGCACCAAAACCGACAACGACCGTATCCCAGTGCTCGTCCCAGTCAATCCGTGTGCCGTCCGGACGCTGTACGCCATCGGCATCACCGGCCAGTGTGTCTGGTGGTCCTGGATTAATATCCGAGCGCATGATCCCTCCCGTTTGTGCCGCCAGGCCGGTTCCCCAACCGGCCGTGGAGGATATTTTACCATATGGTAAAACTGCGTTTTTAGCCGCAGGCACCGATTCCGGGTTAACGCCACGACATCAGCGCAGGGCGGTTTGTTATGATCTGAACGTCACTACCTGCACATTTCAACAAAGGACCCCGACCACCATGGATCAGCCCGTAAAAATAGCCGACTGGAACAGCCTGGCCGACCGCACACCGGCCCACGCGCTGGTCAGCAACACCGACCTGGTGGTGGTTCGCTACGATGACGACGTTTCGGTCCTGTACGGCCGCTGCCTGCACCGGGGTGCCCTGATGGCCGACGGCCACGTCGATGGCGATAACCTGATTTGCGGCGTCCACGGCTGGGATTTTCGCTATGACACGGGCGTCAGTGAATACGACAACAAAGAAGCGCTGCACAAGTTCACGGCCGAAATCCGGGACGATGCGGTCTGGGTCGACCAGGCAGAAATCGAGCAATTCGAGGTTATTCACCCGCAACCGTTCGACCGCAGTCAATACCTGGGCTCATTCCAGGCGACCCACCCACATCCGTCCGAGGAACCAAACAGCACAATCCAGATGCTGGCCCGCGATGGACTGGACAAGGTCGGTCACCACGGTCCCGGGGCCGCCATGGGTGTACCACGCAGGGAACTGCCCCAATGGGATGACCTGCAGGTCCTGACCGCGCAATTGTCCCGACTGCCGCGTCTGGACAATGAGCCGGTCCGTACGGCAATCACGATCGGTCCGGCCAGCCAGAAACCGCTGGAGCTGGATATTCCCCTGTTTGTCACCGACATGAGTTTTGGCGCCCTGTCGGCCGAGGCCAAAGTCGCCCTGGCCCGCGGCGCTGAGATGGCCGGAACCGGGATCTGCAGCGGCGAAGGCGGGATGTTGCCCGAGGAGCAGCAGGAAAACAGCCGATACCTGTTTGAACTGGGGCCTGCAAAGTTTGGCTTTGATATGGAACTGATGCCCCGGGTCCAGGCGTTTCATTTCAAGTTCGGCCAGGGGGCCAAGACCGGCACCGGCGGTCACCTGCCGGGCTCCAAAAACCAGGGCAAAATCTCTGAGGTCCGCGGCGTCGAGCCCGGCACGACCGTCATTTCGCCACCCCGGATCGCCGAATTTACCGGTGTCTCCGACTACCGCGCGCTGGCCGACGAGGTCCGCGATGCGAGCGGCGGGGTCCCCATCGGCGCCAAGCTGTCAGCCCAGCACATCGAGGCCGATATTGATGCCGCGCTGGAAATAGGGGTCGACTATATCATCCTCGACGGGCGCGGCGGTGGTACCGGATCGGCCCCATTGATATTCCGCGATCACATTTCTGTGCCAACAATCCCGGCACTGGCCCGCGCCCGGCGGCACCTGGACAAATGCGGCTATGCAAAGGGTGGCGATGTGACGTTGATTGTCACGGGTGGCCTGCGTACGGCCCCGGACTTTGTCAAGGCCATGGCCCTGGGTGCGGACGGCATCGCTGTCGCCAACAGCGCCCTGCAGGCGATCGGCTGCATCGCCATGCGCGCCTGCCATACGAATAACTGCCCGGTCGGCATTGCCACCCAGAAACAGAAGCTGCGCGACCGCCTGGATGTCCAGATGTCGGCCAGGCGCCTGGAACGTTTCTTCACTGCCAGTGTCGACCTGATGAAGGTCCTGGCACGTGCTTGCGGATACGATGATCTGTCCGGGTTTGCGGTTGCTGACCTGAGCACCTGGAAAAAAGAAATGGCCGAGTTATCCGGTGTCGCCTTTGCCGGCGTCAGCCAGTAACCCATAATCTAATCAGAGGTAAACCATGCCACGATTGACAACGACCCTGCCCGCCGCAATGGCGGCAATCGCCCTGCTGGCAACCAGCGCCTGGGCCCAGGATGCCACCACCGAAACCGTCGCCATTGAAGCAGCCGGCCCGGCCGTTGTCAGCCTGGATGGCGTCGCCCGGACACGATCCGGCGCCACCCTGGCCACCGGCACAACCATCGCCTGGGGCGACAGTGTTGTTGTCGCCGCGGGATCAAAAGTCCAGATTTCCGACGGCGCCGAATTTGGCATCATCGCCTGGGGTCCGGCCGAGGTCGAGATCAAACAAACCAGCAAGAAAACCACCTGGCTGGACCTGGTCTACGGCCGCGTCATTGCCGCATTCCGCGACGGCACCCGCGCCGCCATGTCGACCCGCAGCAGCGTCGCTGGCGTCCGGGGCACCGTGATCTACCAGGAAGACACCGCCGACATTATTGAGTACACCTGCGTCTGCGAAGGCACCGTCGGCCACAAACACCGCAAAGCCAAGGGCGAATCCCGTACATCGGAAAACTACGTGCACCACGAACTGCCCATCCGGGCCACACCGGACGGCTACGTCGACGACACAATGCAGAACCACAACGACGACGACGTGGCCGCGGCCAAGGCGTTGATTGGGAAGTAGCAGCTCTGCCGCAGCCGGTCAGGCTCGCGGCGACAACACAAACACCGGGATTTCCCGGTCGGTTCGTTCAGCGTAATTCTCGTAACCCGAATAGACGGATACAGCTTCCTGCCAGCGGCGGGTCCGTTCGTCACCGGTCACCTGCGTGGCCGTGCAATCGATCACCTGCCCGTTGACGCGCACAGTGCAGTCCGGGTTGGCCCTCAGGTTGTAATACCACGCCGGGTTCTTGTCGTGACCGGCGCGGCTGGCGATCAGGATGATGTCGTCGCCGGACCAGGCAAACACCAGCGGAATATCGCGTTCCTGGCCGCTCTTGGCACCGATACATGTCAGCAGCAGCGCGTTCTGCTGGAACCGCGACCCGAATCCGGTCGAAAACCGGCCGTTGGTCCATTTCATGATTCGCCGGTCAATGTGGGTAAAGACATTGACGAACAACCAGCCGCCCAGCCGGGATTTGGCAAACCATTCAATAATCCGGTCGTAGAAGTTCATCCGCACGTCACCCCGGTTCCCCCCAGGCCGCAATAGCCGTTGGGGTTTTTGGCCAGGTACTGCTGGTGATACGCCTCTGCATAGTAGAACGTGGGTGCCGGCAGGATCTCGGTGGTGATCTCACCGTAGTCGGCGGCGGCCAGGCGTTGGGCAAACTGGTCACGGGATTCCAGAGCCTGTTGTTCCTGTTCTGGCCCGTAGCAATAGATGCCCGACCGGTACTGGGTACCGACATCGTTGCCCTGCCGCATGCCCTGGGTCGGATCGTGGTTTTCCCAGAAGATCCGCAGTATCGCGGCGTAGTCCGTGCAGGCCGAATCATATCCCACCAGGACAACTTCGTTGTGCCCGGTGCGGCCGCTGCAGACTTCGTCATAGGTCGGATTCGGGGTATGGCCGGCGGCGTAGCCAACGGCTGTCGTAAATACGCCGTCCGCCTGCCAGAACTTGCGCTCGGCACCCCAGAAACAGCCCATTCCGAACATCGCCAGGACGATCCCGTCCGGAAACGGCCCTTTCAGCGGCTGGCCGTTGACAAAATGAGCATCCGGTACGGGCATGTCGTCGGACCGCCCCGGCAGCGCTTCGGCGGCTGACGGGATCTCCATTGGCTTGCGTCCGAAAAACATTCAGGATTTCTCTTGCATGCGTTTGCCCATGACCAGCGCCGGCAGAAAGATCAGGTCCGTTGCCAGCGCTGCCACCAGCACAATAGCGGTCAGGATGCCAAAGAACATGTTGGGCTGGAACGTCGCGAACATGAATGTACCGAACGCCGTCACCAGGATCAGGGTCGTCACAATCAGGGCCGGACTGGTGTGGGCCAGGACCTCTTCGACCGCCTCGGCCGGGGCCAGGCCCTGCTGGGTCAACCGGTAATAATTGGTCAGGAAATGAATCGTGTCGTCGACCGCAATACCCAGGCAGACCGCATAGACCATGACGGTGCCGACATCCAGCGGCTTGCCCATCAGTACCAGCACAGCGCCACCAACAACCAGCGGGATCGCATTGGGGATGAGCGCCAGCAATCCCAGTTTGAGCGACCGGAAATAAATAACCAGCAGCAGACTGATCAACGCGATCGCCAATGTAATCGACCGCAGGAACGAACGAACAACATAGCCGTTCATGCTTTGCCACAACATGGTTTTGCCCGTTGCTACCGCATCCAGCCCCAGGCTTTCGGCCTTGTCGACAAACTCCTGGGCCAGGCGAACGGTCGTCGCCGAATCCGTGATCGTCCACAGGGTTGTCACCCGCAGCGCATCGTTTTTCAGCGTTATCCGGTCGTTGATATCCATGCCCTGGGGCAGGCTCATTGTGTACAGGAACAGCATCTGCCCGACCAGGTCCTTGCTGTCCGGAATCGTATAGTAGGCCTGGTCATCCCCGTTCAGGGACCGGTGCGTCTGCTTGAGGATGTCGACAATTGACAGCGTTCGCGTCACGCCAGGCACCTCATCCATCCATTTCTGAAGTTCTTCGACCTTGCGCAGGATCTCCGGGTCCTTGGCGCTTTCGGGTCCACCAGTGCTGATGGCCAGTTCGATGCCACGGGTGCCACCGACATTGTCCTGGATAAAGTCGTTGGCGGACCGCAGCCAGAACCCCTCGGCAAAATACTTGTACGGGTCGGCATTGACCGTCGTCCGGCTGGCCACGAATGCCGCGCCAATCGCCAGGGCGACAAATCCGACGATGATCGCGATTCGACCGGACGCGATCCTGGCCGTAACCGATGCCGCAGCACGTTCCGACAAATCGGCCTGGGATTCTGTCAGGTCGGCACCGTCGCATTGGAGCGGTTTCGATCCGCCTTCGAGCTCGAGGAGCAGCATCTGCTGGTTCATTGCCTCCTCGGCGGGGGTATTCCAGGAATGATGGCACTGCGGCAGGATCCGGGAGGCGA
>JBFJWU010000189.1:0-6813 GCA_041623475.1 bacterium
CCTTTTACCAGGTCAGCGACCGATTGAACAGTTCCCGATCGATCGACGAAATTGTTGAAATCCTGCTTGACTCTGCCTCGCGCGAACTGGCCCCGGACATGTTTGGTGTCTGGCTGCTGCGCGAGGGCAACTGGAACCAGGCGACCCTGTGGCCCCCTGACGACCAGATGCCGGCCGCCGGTGAGTTCCTGAACAGGTCTTTTGATTCACTGGCGTTGCTCAAGGCGTTCCACGAGGGCGAGCCGCTGCTCCTTGAACAATCTCGTATTGGCGAATATTTTTCTGTCGATGGGGATGCCGCCCCACAGTCGTCGCTGATTGTACCGATGCGTGTTCATGGCCGGATTTCGGGAATGATCGGTGCATTCAAACTGAACGAGGCCCGCGCCTATACCGAAGGTACGCGGCGGACCCTGCAGTTATATGCCGACCGGGCCGCATTGGCGGTCCAGAACATCCACCTGGATGACAACCTGCAGACAACATTCTTGCAGACCATCCAGAGCCTGGTCGGTGCCCTTGAAGCAAAGGACGAATATACCAAAGGCCACAGCGAACGGGTCATGCAATGGGCCATGATCATCGGTGAACTTGTCGGGCTGAGCGAACTGGCGCTGTCGGACCTGCAACGGGCGGCGCTGCTGCACGACATTGGCAAAATCGGCATCAACCTGGATGCGCTCAACCGTCCCGGCAAGCTGTCCGATACAGAGGTCGAAGAGTTCAAACTGCATACCGTAATCGGCAAACGCATCCTCGAACCTGTGGACTTCCTGCGGGGATCGATTCCGGCCGTAACCCACCACCACGAGCGATGGGACGGCTCGGGTTACCCGTTGGGACTCGAGAGCGAGGATATTCCCCTGGGCGCCCGGATCCTCGGGATCGCAGACAGTTTTGAAGTCATGATTACCGACCGGGTCTATCGCAAGGCCCTGACGCTGGACGAGGCGCGCTCCGAATTGCAGTCATCTGCGGGCTCTCATTTTGACCCCCGCATCGTCGAACGATTCCTCGAATGGCTGTCCACCTTCGACACGCTGGATGACCTGCCTGTCAAGGGTGGCCGGCGCGATTATCTGGACGAGCAGACGGGCGACGAGCCCGAGGAAAACGTCGCCTGACCGTTGTCCTGCGAGGCTGAATACAGCCGGTACGACCCCCCAAAAACGACGGTTCAGCGGATCCGCGATGCTGCCTGAAAGCAAAGGTTCTTTCGCCGCAACGGCATACGGATCAGGGTGAGGCTCATGATAGCCTGATAGACCGAATCTAATGGAAAAAAACAGCCAAAGAACACCCCCCAGTCACCAGGAAGCGGAGCGCACGCTGCTGGGTGCCGTGCTGCGCGACAACGCCCAGATGGAAGACCTGTCGTTGTCATTGACCGCCGAGGATTTTTACAAAGGCATTCATAAACGCATTTTCCAGGCGATGCTGGACCTGTACAATCGCGGCAACCCCATTGACCCGGTTGGAATCAGTGAGGGGCTCGACCTGGCGGAGCTGGACCAGCACGGCGGACAGGAGTATTTGTACGACCTGTTTGACGCGACTCCGGCGGGCACGGATACGTCCTATTACGCGGGCATCGTCCGCGAAAAATCGCTGCGGCGAAAACTGATCCATGTTTCAACGGTTGCAGCGGCCAGTGGTTTTGATCCGGAACGAGAAATCGAAGACCTGATCGGTGAGGCTGAAAAGAACCTGTCGGACCTGAACGACAATGAATTCAGTCGGCCGTACCAGGCGATTGATGGACTGGTTGTCGAGGCGGTCAACCAGATCGAGCAGTTTTACAAGTCCAAGAAGCATGTTACGGGACTGGAAACCGGTTTCCAGAAACTGGACGAAAAGACGCTCGGATTGCACCCCAAGCAGATGATTGTTATCGCCGGTCGACCGGGGATGGGCAAGACCGCATTCGGATTGAACCTGGCATCACATATTGCTAAGCAGCCCGGGCAGCATGTCCTGTTTTTCAGCCTCGAGATGGGTGCTGACCAGCTGGTCCAGCGAATGATCGCCAGCGAAGCCAGGGTTGATTCCCAGTCGATCCAGAAGGGCCTGATGACGTCGGAAGACTGGGGTCGAATTACCCGGGCGGCGGATACCCTGGCGGAATCCAACCTCTATTTTGACGATTCACCGCTGCTGACGATGCCGATCATTTTCAGCAAGGCGCGGCGACTGAACAACGAACTGAAACGAAAAGGCGAGGCTGGCCTGAGCCTGATTATCGTCGATTACCTGCAGTTGATGTCCAGTCCCAAGCGGGTTGAAAGCCGGCATCTGGAGATTGGTGAAATCAGCCGTGGAATGAAGCTAATGGCCAAGGACCTGGAGTTGCCGGTGATTGCCCTCAGCCAGTTGAACCGTAGTTTGGAAGCACGCAAGGACAAGCGGCCGATGCTCAGCGACCTGCGGGAATCCGGGGCGATCGAACAGGATGCCGACGTCATCCTGTTCCTCTACCGCGACATCGTGTACCGCGAGAAGCAGGCGCGCGAGAATGACGAAGAGCTGATAATGACGCCGGAACAGATGCGCGAATCCGAGCTGATTATTGGCAAACAGCGATCGGGCCCGACCGGAACCGTTTTCCTGAACTATTTCGCCGAATGGACACTGTTCGCGGATGCGGCGTACCAGCATGAGGACCAGCAGGCGGCCAGCGAACCGTTTATCTGATGCCGGGACGGCTCCGGATCGCCATTCTTGTGACAAACCGGATATGACACAACCAGCGGATGTCATTGTGATCGGCGGCGGGCTGGCAGGCTGCGAAGCGGCGTGGGCATGCGCCCAGGCAGGTCTGAGGGTCGATCTGTACGAAATGCGGCCAACGCACCCGACCGATGCCCACGAAACGGGGGACCTGGCCGAACTGGTGTGCTCCAACAGTTTTCGTGGCCGCAAGCCAGTTCAGGCCCCGGGACTGCTGAAAATCGAAATGCAACGGCTGGACAGCCTGGTCATGCAGGCGGCTGCCGCCGCCGAAGTCCCGGCCGGGGGCGCGTGGGCTGTGGACCGGCAGGGTTTTTCCCGGTACATGACGGACGCGATCCAGGACCATCAGCGCATTCGGGTCATTCGCGAACGCCTGGACGATATTCCCCGGGACCAACCGGTCATTGTTGCCACCGGCCCCCTGACCCACCCTCAACTGCAGCACGCAATCGAAGGCCTGGTCAGTTCCCGGTCGCTGGCGTTCTACGATGCAATCGCACCGATTGTCAGCCGCGACAGCATCGACTGGGATCACGCGTTCCTCAAGGACCGTTGGGAGGACGACACCGGCGACGCGGTCTACGTCAATTGTCCGCTGGATGAGGCACAGTACGCAGCGTTCCTGGAGGCATTGCTGGCCGGGCCGTATGTACCATACAAGCCATTCGAGGAAAATATCCGTCATTTCGAGGGCTGCCTGCCGATTGAGGAAATGGCCAGCCGGGGGCCTGATACGCTGCGGTACGGACCAATGAAGCCGGTTGGGCTGCGGCATCCGGTGACCGGCAAGGACCACTTTGCCGTTGTCCAGTTGCGGCCGGACAATCGCAGCCAATCGCTGCTGAATATCGTCGGGTTCCAGACAAAGATGACGTATGGTGCGCAGAAGGATGCGTTCCGGCTGATCCCGGCGTTGCGCAATGCCACGTTTGTCCGCCTGGGCAGCATGCATCGCAATACGTTCCACGACAGTCCGCGGCTGCTGGACCCCGACCTGTCATTGCGAACCCATCCGGCGATTCGTTTTGCCGGCCAGATGACCGGTGTCGAGGGTTATATCGAAAGCGCGACCAGCGGGATTATTGCCGGAATGGCGGCGGCGGCGGCCCATCGTGGCCAGGCGTTTGCCCCACCACCTGCAGAAACGGCAACCGGGGCGCTGCTCCGCTATATTTCCGATCCGGTGGTCGACCCCTTCCAGCCAATGAATATCAACTTTGGATTGTTCCCGGACCTGCCCCAGCGGGCCCGGGGCAAGGAAAAACGGCAGATACTGGCCGACCGGGCCCTGGCCGCCCTTGACCAGTGGCTGCAGCAACAGGGCCAGGGATGATTTCGGTCGTCGCGGCGATCTGCATCCGCGAGGGGCGCGTCCTGCTCAGCCAGCGACCACCGGGCAAGCATCTGGCAGGCTGCTGGGAGTTTCCAGGGGGAAAGATGGAAGACGGCGAAACCCCCGAGGCCGCCCTGGAGCGGGAACTCCGTGAGGAGTTGGATGTCGGGGTGGTGCGCTGCGAATCCTTCGATTTTGTCCTCCACCGCTACCCCGACCGCGAGGTCCTGCTGCTGTTCTACCTGGCGGAACTGGATGGCGAACCGACGCCACAGGAGGACAACCCCTGCAAATGGGTGCCGGTCAGTGAATTACCTGGACAGCAGATGCCACCGGCAGACCAGGATCTGGTCCGGCGACTTGCCCGGGAGTTTGACGCGGCCGGGACGTGATCCAAATCACAGCGCCTTCAAACATTGCAAAGTAAAATAGCGGTCATGATCACCGGGTGTGCGGCCCGGACCAGACATTCCCAGCAAACATGACGGGGGACCCCATGCGATTGATGACGAAATTATGTCTATTTGCCTTGATGGCCGGAGTATCCGGTGCCTGCAACGACACCATCGTTCAGCAGGTGACGCCAACGTCGACCAGCGTTGACGTGGCAAGTGACGGCGTGATCAACGGGGTCGTTGAGCTAGAGGGACTGGGTGGCTGCGAGGGGCTGTCCATCAGCGTCGCCGGTCCGGGATTTGTAACGGATGTCATCACAACCGCAGGTGGCAGCTTTTTTGTTGGCGACCTGACGCCCGGGGCCTACCAGTTTGAAATTGCCGCCGACGGATTTGAGCCGTTCAATGAAGTCATTGTCTACGACGCGACCGGCGCGCTGGACCTGGACCCCATTGTCCTGCCGCCGGCGACGGTGCCGGTCGCCGGTGACCTGTCATTGTCTGATGGACAGAATCCGGCAGGCAGCACGATCGAGCTGCAGGCGACCGGCGCCGTCGATGCGCCCGCCAGCACGGTCTGCGCAAACGATTCCGCACCCGTCAGTGCGGAAGAGACCGTCGTCGCCGATGCGTCCGGCAATTATACGGGACGTGTGCCTGTGCGCAGCGATTCGGTGACGGTCCGTGCCAGTCGTCCCGGCTACGAGGGTGCCGAACGGTCTGTCAGCGGCTCTGACATCCAGTCCGCGACCGAGGACGCGCCCGCCAGCGTACCGTCGATGGTGCTGAACCCGCTGACGGGGTTCGTCAACATCAAGGGCGGTGTCGCGGTGACCAGTTCTTCGGTCATTACCCTGCAGATCAGTGCCTTCAACAGCGTCAGCGAAATGGGCCTGGGACAGGTCAGTCCGATCGACCAGTGCATGTATGGCGACTGGCAACTGTTCGAAGCGGAAACCGATTTTACATTAACCGGCCCCGATGGAGAATATTCGATCTGTGTCCGGGTACGCAATAACCTGGGCCAGGAGTTCACGGATATGCGCGTCAACGTGCTGCTGGATTCGACACCGCCGACACCGTTGCTGGCACGCATCGTCGGCGGCCCGTACATCAGCAACGTCAGTGTCAACCTGGAACTGGATGTGGTTGATGCCGGTCCCGTGGACATGATTGTGTCCAATGATACGACCTACAACGAACCGGTTCAGCGGTTCGCGCCGACGATTACCCACCTGCTGGACAGTGGCGATGGCAGCAAGGATGTCTATGTGCGGTTCATTGACCAGGCTGGCAATACCGCTGACATTGCGACGCCAGCGGTAACGATGGATACCCAGCCGCCGACCAACCCTCAGGTGCGGACGGCCGGCCAACTGGTTGACCAGGGCAGCATCGATGTCGAATTGTACCCGGGCACTGTGACCGACAGTAACTTTTCACATTTTGAGGTCGCCGGCGGATCGGACTATCCGGCAGGTTTTTCTGCCGTTGGCTTTCCCTATACCCAGACCCTGTTTACCTTCGGCCTGGTGCAGGATGCCGAAAACGTTCTGCAGATCCGGGCTGTTGACCTGGCCGGAAACGTGTCGATTCCCGGCCAGGTGGTGATCAGCGAGGATTCGACCGACCCCCCGGCAGTCAATGATTTGCAGATCAGCAACGGCAACGAGCGGGCGACGCTGCGGTGGTCCACGCCTGCTGCATCGGATATTGATGGTTACTGGATCTACTACGGTACACAGTCGCGCATCAGCAATTTTGCCAGTGAAGAAAATACGTACCTGGGTAAGTTTGCCGACCAGGGCCAGAGCCCGATCTGGGTCCCGGCCGGTTCGACCCGGACGTTTACCATCAGCGGCCTGCCCAACGGCAATGCCCTGTTTGCGACGGTAGTCGCCGCAGATCGCGTCGGCCATCGCTCGCCGTTCGGGAACGAGGCCGCGGCGTGGCCCAATATTGTGACACCAGAACTGGTTTATCCGGCAGATCGCCGGACGGCGCTCAATCCGCTGTTGGCCGAATTGCTGTTGCAGCACAAGATGGCGACCTATACCGCGGAATCGATTCTGTATGGGACATCAAAAGGCAACCTGCTGGCGTGGGACATCTCGGACAACCTGAACCCCGTCCTGACGGCGACCGTTGCGGTCGGGCAGCCGGATACGATCCTTGCCGACCTGGTCATTAATGAAACGAACGACCGCCTTTATGTCATTGCCTATGTCCCGGACCAGTCGGTGATCGGCTACACGCCGGCAATTTCAGTTTTTGATATTTCCGTGCCGGGCTCACCAATTTACGTTGATGATGTCTTCCTGCCCGGCGACCAACTGCCGGTGGCGATCTCCGGCA
>JBFJWU010000190.1:0-6789 GCA_041623475.1 bacterium
CGCTCCAGGACCTGCGCTGGATGATCAAGGAAGGCGGCGAACGGGAGCCGGTCAAAGTCATGCTGACATTTATGCGCTGGATCCGCGGCCGTGAACTGATCTGTTACCAGTCGGGTTACGACTTCAAGGCCAATTTCCACAAGATCACGATCCCGTTGACCATTGTCTTTGGCGACGAAGACCTGCTGGCGGGGATGAAGAGCACCCGCGTCATTTACGAAAACGCCCGCAGTGACTACCTGGTCTGGCGGCCCGTGCGAGGCAACAGCCACATTGAAATCACGATGGGGTATGACATTCGCCAGATCTGCTACGACATCAAGAACCTGATGGAGTTTGCGGTCTCGCACCAGGATAAGCCCTCGAGGTTGCCACGGCGACCGCTGCACCGGCGCAATTTGTTGAAGAGCGTCCGTCGAGGCCGAAAACGACGCCAGGATCAGCGCTGACTGGCCACCGCAGCCGGCAACCATGACCGCTGATCCACCTGTCGGGGTTGTCATTGAGACAGGCCCGGTGCCCGGAGGTTCGGCGTTGAAACGCCGTTATTTCCTGAATTTCTTCTTCCAGTTCGCCACACTGGGCGTCTTCCTGCCCTTTTTCGCCATCTATATGAAGGATCGCGGCTTTTCCGGTACGGAAATCAGCCTGATCATGATGTTTTTCCCGATGATGCAACTGCTGGCCAACCCCTTGTACGGTATTATCGCGGATACCCGGCTGTCCCGGGTGGCCATCTACCGTACGGCGCTCGTCGGCTCCATCTGCCTGTTCCCGGGGTTCTACCTGGCGGACGGGTTCTGGCAGTTTGCCCTGTTTATTGGTGCCTACGCGTTTTTCAGGCTGCCCAGTGTCTCGATCGTCAACGCTTCGTTGCTGGAGCGACTGGCCAGCCTGCGGGCAGACTACGGACGCCTGCGGCTGGGTGGATCAATCGGTTTTATCCTGTTCGTTAATGTTGCTGGATGGTGGACGGCCCGCCACGGTATCGCCCACCTGCCGGACGTGTTGTTGCTCGGATTGGTCGGGCATTTGCTGGTGGGGTGGGGCACACCGGTTAACCTGCAGCAGGAACGGAGGCCGGTACAGCCGGGGGGCTGGCGCAATTTCTACCGGAACAGGGCGTGGCTGTGGTTTCTGGGCGCGGTCGTGTTCCATCGCATCGCCGAAGGCGGTTACAACATCTTTTTCAGTGCCTACGTTGTCGACCTGGGCCACTCGACGGCCGATGCTGGCCGGTTGTGGGCTGTTGCGGTCAGCAGCGAGGTTCTTGTGCTCTGGCTTAGCCCCCTGATTATCAATCGATTCCGGACAGATCGGATTATGCTGGTCTGCTTCTGTGTCGCGGCGGGTCGCTGGTTCCTGACCGCCCACGTGACGGGAATTTCGCAACTGGCGATCCTGCAGGGCCTGCACGGGATCACTTTTGGGCTGTTTTATGTGTCGTCTGTCCAATGGGCGCACAACAACGCGCCGGACGGACTGACAACGACCGCGCAGTCTGTGCTGACGGCGATTATGTTTGGGATGTCCGGTCTGATCGGAATGCCGTTGTCGGGCCCTCTGTATGATGCGGGCGGCGGAACCCTGGTCTTTACGGTCAGCGGCTGGCTGGCGCTGACGGCGGCTGTTGTGAACGTGTGTACCGCAGCGGAACACCGGGGTCGCTCGTCGCACACCCCTGTATCCAGCCATTAGCCTCGAGGATCCGGTCGATCCGGTTCAGTAGCTTGCGGGGCTGGACAGCCCAGTCCGGCGCCAGGTGTTTTGGCCCGGCTCCGGCCCCGGTCAGGCGATGGATGATCCAATGGTCAGGCAGCATCGTAATCGCCCGGGCGGCCAGTTCCGCGTAGGTCTCGGCGCCCATCAGCTCCAGGCGGCCGCGTTGCCACAGTGCCGCAATCGGTGACCCGGCAACAACATGAAACGGGTGAATCTTGATGCCCCAGATCGGCAGCGACTGCAGGAATGCGATTGAATCTAGGGCCTGCTGCGGTGTCTCGCCGGGCCATCCAAAGATGATATGGGCGACAGTGGGCACTCCGGCTGCAGCCAGCCGTTCGACCCCGTGAACAAAGCACTGGCTGTCGTGGGCACGCCCCATTCGCCGCAGGGTCTCGTCGTGGGCGGACTCCAGACCGACCTCAACCCAGAGGGGGATGCGTCGGGCGCGCTGGGCCAGGTCCGCGACGATGTCGGGCTGCAGGCAATCCGGGCGCGTCGACACAGCCAGGCCACAGGCGCCAGGCAGCCGTTCGGCGGTATCCCAATGATCCCGAAGGACCGTAAGTGGCGCATAGGTGCCGCTGTAGGCCTGGAAGTACGGGATAAACCGTGACTCGCGTCGCCGGGCGATGGCCGCCTGGTACTGACGGGTGATCGTGCCGCTGCGCGCGATCAGGCCCCGCGAGCCCTCGCCGCAATAGGCACAGCCGTTATCTGCCAATGTTCCGTCGCGATTGGGACACGTATAGCCGCCGTCCAGGCTGATGCGGGCCACGCGGCCATCGTAAACCTGGCGTAGCAGCGGCCCCAGGCGATTGTAGCGCCCCGCAGAAGCACTGGCCGTCCGTTCTGGAAAGCCCAGGGGCCGCGGTGTCAGGCGGATTTCCGTTTCTTGAGCATTTTGCGGAACTTCTTGATCTCGCCATAGCGATCGTCGTCGATTTTGGCGAACAGGGATTCCAACGCCTTGCGTTCGCTGCGGCCAAATTTATCCGGCATGACAACCCGGACAACGACAACCAGGTCGCCGCTGCGCCGACTGCCGGGCAGGGGCAGACCTTTGCCGCGCAGGCGGACCTCTGTGCCTGATTCTGTGCCCGGTGCGATGTCCAGGCTTGTGGTTGTTCCGTCCAGCAGCGGAACCTCGGCCTCGCCACCAAGCAGTGCACTGGAGACCGGAACCGGGAGTTCCAGCCAAAGGTCGGCATCGCGAACGGCGTAAACAGGGTGGCGCTCAAGCTGGATGTCGACAAACAGATCCCCGGCAGGGCCACCGTTGGGTCCGGGTTCACCCTCGCCACGGATCCGCAACCGGGTCCCCGTACCGACACCGGGCGGGATCCTGATCTCCAGGCTGCGGTCGACGGCGCGGACCCCCTCACCGCCGCAGGTGCCACAGGGATTGCGGATCTGCTTGCCATTGCCGCGACAGACATTGCAGGTACGCGAGACAACAAAAAATCCCTGGCTCATGCGAACTTGACCGGTTCCCTGGCATTGTTCGCAGGTGACAACATCCGACGGGTCCGGTGTCCCCTTGCCGTCACAGGTTTCGCAGCGTCCCGGGCGGACAAATTCGATCTCGCGGGTCGCGCCGGATGCGACTTCCTCGAGCGTGACAGACATCCGATAACGGAGGTCAGCGCCAGCCTGGGGCCGGGACCGGCGCCGGCCGCCAAACATATCGCCAATCAGGTCCTCGAACAGGTCCCCAAAGCCACCGCCGCCACCAAACCCGGGACCCTGGGCTCCAAAACGGTCGTACTGGGCCCTTTTCTGCGGGTCCGAAAGTACGGCGTAGGCCTCGCTGATGTCCTTGAAGCGTTCTTCGGCAGCCGGATTATCAGGATTGTGGTCGGGATGGTTTTCCCGGGCCAGTCTGCGGTACGCCCGTTTAATGTCGTCATCTGACGCATCACGGTCGACGCCCAGCACCTCGTAATAGTCATTGCCAGCCATAGTTTGCCGTTTGTAATATGGTTCGTGGACGCCAGCCGGTTCAGGCGACGTCGGCGGTCAATACCTCTTTGCAGCACTCCAGGTCGATGCCCGCAGCGCGAAGGAGCCGGGAAACGCGTTCGTCGGCAACTTCATAGACGATCTCTTTGCCGTTGCGGCGGGCGGTCAGGATGCCCTCCTGCCGCAGAACCTTCAAATGCTGGCTGACGGTCGGCTGGGGCAAGTCCAGGCATTGCCAGATCCGGCCCACGTTGCAGCCGCCGGACACAAGCCCAGCAACAATCTGCAACCGTACCGGATGCCCAAGTACCTTGAGCGTCTGGCCCAGCTGATTCCAGTCAATATCGTCCGGTGACATCGAGCTCATTTGCAAATACTATCATATCAAGATGTGACAATGAGTCGGTCTGCGGGACCACAGGCAGGGCAGGGGATGACAGAAAAACGGTGTATCAACATTACGGTTTACGGTCGCGTCCAGGGCGTGTTCTATCGAGCCTCGACACAGCAGCAGGCCCGGCAGCTGGGCCTGAACGGCTGGGTGCGCAATCGACCGGACGGGACTGTGCAGGTCTGCGCCTGCGGACATCCATCCGACCTGGAGGCCCTGGCTGAATGGTGCCGGACGGGGCCACCAGCCGCGCAGGTTGATCGGATCGTCGTTGCCGCGACGGACGCGGTCCCGCCCGGGGCAGGCTTCGAGGTTCGACCAACTGAATGACCGTTTCCGGGCCAGCGCAACGTTACTGGTTCCTGGATCCGTACCCCGTGCCCAGTCACCAGGCGGTTCGGGATACCTACATTGGTGCCAGCCGCCTCGATTGGCAGATCGAGGCGCTGCCCGCTGACGGCTGGAAATGGCGAATGAGGACTGCGGCGGCGGTACTGGCAGAACGGATCGGCCCCAAAACCCATGACGGTGATGTCATCGTCACGACGTCCATGCTGGATGCATCGACGCTGCGGGGTCTGCTGCCCAATCGTGTTCGAATCATTGTCTACATGCACGAAAACCAGCTGACCTATGCCCGCAGTACGCCGACGATGGAAATGGCGGTTCGTCATTTGCACAGTTGCCTGGCGGCAGATGCGATTGTCTTTAATTCGTGCTGGCACCAGGACGGTTTCTGGCAGGCCATGAGCCAGGCGACCGCATCCTGGCCCAATGACGCAATTCCGGAGGCCGCCGCGCGGTTGTCCGACCGGTCGGTCGTCATCTATCCGGGTGTGGTTCCCGCGCCCCGGCTGCCCAAGGATGGTCCACCGATGCTGCTCTGGAACCATCGTTGGTGTCCGGAAAAGCGTCCCGACCGGTTGCTGACCCTGTTGCGGTCGTTGCGTCGCAACGGGCAGCGGTTTCGCCTGGCTTTGACCGGCAGCCCGAATTACCGGATTCCCGATGCCATCACCACAATCCGATCCGAATTTGCGGACGAACTGGTCGCTTGCGGATACCTGGACAGGCCGAAGTATCAGCAGGTCCTGGGAATGGCTGACGTCGTTATCAGTACGGCGGACGAGGAGAATTTTGGCCTGGCGGTTGCCGAGTCGATCGCATCGGGGGCATGGCCCGTGTTGCCGGCGCGGCTCAGTTATCCGGAAGTCCTGCCGGCGCAATGGCATTCGCGCTGCCTGTACGACGGGCCGGACGAGCTCCTTCACCAGGCGGTTCGCGCCCTGTCCCGGTCGGCGCCCGAAATTGACGGTTCGCTGGCAAACGAGATGACGGTGCGGTTTTCGCCAGACCGGATGGCGGCGGAACTGGATGACCTTGTTGCAAAAATTGTTGCCTAGGCCAATTTGCTCCGGTATGATGTGGACGTGCTGAAAACGGATGGCCAGAACAAGTTTGGACTGTCGCTGCGGCGCCTGCACGCACTGCTGCTGGGCGGGCTGGTTGCAGCCTGTACCGGTGACGCGGCGGGCTTGGAGTTCCAGATCGCAATTACAGGAGCCGTCGGATTGACGGATGCGGCGCAGAACCTGCGGCTGGCCGCCTGGGTCGATGAAGCACCGGAACTGGGCAGTCGCCCGATTGATATTTTCCATATCGGCGAAAGCAAAAACCCTGATTCCGTCTGCCAGTTGGGGACCGAGCAGAATTCGTTTGTCTGCACCAGCGAGGTGGTTGTGACGCCAGATGCGGATCTGTATATCGGCGCGTTCTATGAGTATTCGCACAGCAGCAACATGTTGCCCAGCGAGGGTGAGTTTTTTGCATACGTGGGACCGATTCGCGTTCCCAAAGGGCTGTCCACCGTCGAGGATATCGAGATCAAGATTGTCGATCCCGGAGCCGGGCTTGATACAACGGTTCAGGAGGCATCGGAACGCCTGATTGGTGTCGTCGTATCAGGTGGCGAGCAGGCGTTCCTGGATCTGGTCCATCCCTTCTATTCTGACCAGTGGAACCTGACATTCGAAGACGTGAAGTCCTGGGTCGAAGGTGATTTCAGCAGCAGCAACACCTATGGGACGCAGGTCACATATGAAGATCCGTTGACAGCACCCGTTGCCGGCTTTTTCAACACCAATATTCGCGAAGACCTGAATATGGCTGAGGTCACAGTGACGACGGACAACCTGAACAAGAACACACTCAGCGCCGACTGGGAAGTCGAATACAAGGTGAAGTTGAGCAACGCCGAAGGGTTCTTTACGGTACGCGAGGACTGGCGATTATCGTTTCAGGAGACCGAGACGGACCTGTTGCTCGTTCAGAATACGGTTGTCTCGCAGGAAATCATTGGCGGGGAAAACGGCACGCTGGAAATTCGCGGCGGCAGTTTTTCCAACGGGCTTTTTTCAATCGACTGGGACCTGTCGGGCACCAACGCCGACGAGTTGCTGGTCGGGCTGGACAAGTACGATCCAGAGTCGCACTATTGGGACACCCAGACCGAGGTCACCTGGCCGATCCTGAACGCCAGCGAATGTACCCTGGGCCCCGGCGGGACGTGTGTTACCAGTCCGCCGCTGGATGATTTCGGATTCTACCGTGTCCGGGTGCACCCACGAGTCAGTGGCACGGCTGGACGTCCTTCGACGTTGTACCTGCCCGGGGATTCTTACCCGTACTAGGTTTCTGCACCCACGTGCGACCCG
>JBFJWU010000191.1:0-6787 GCA_041623475.1 bacterium
CCTGCGGGTCGAGCGCTACCCGCGCGGTGAACGCGATGTGGGTCCCGCGCGGGGACACCTTCAGGTGGCCGACGCCCTCCTCGACCGCGGTGACCTGCGTGAGGTCCCCCGAGCGCGGATCGAGCGACCACACCTGAGGCTTCTTCTCCTTATTACTACTCTCCTCGTCATTCTCCTCGTCGTCGTCGCCCTTCGAGACGAAGAAGATGCGCGGGGTCTGGCTGCGCCTGCGGCTGCATACCGGACGTCGGCACCAGATCCGCTTGCACCTGGCATCGATTGGCTGCCCGGTGGCGGGCGACACACTGTACTATCGGGCGGCAATACAGGTGGGCGACTGGCGTGGCAGCGACTGCAAACCGCAGGTTCCGGACCAGATTGACCTGTGGTGCACGCAAATCATCCTGCCGGCGCTGCAGATCGACCTGCAGGCCGCTATCGATACGGACTAAAGGTCGCCTCGCCCTCGGGATCCCAGTCATCCAGTTCGTCCTGGTACGGCAGGCGAATTTCGAATACAGTTCCACCATCGGCGGGCGTATCAATGTGGATACGGCCCTTGTAGCGCTCGACAACCGCGTGGACAATGGGCAGCCCCAGCCCCGTGCCCTCCTCGGGCCCCTTGGTAGTAAAGAACGGTTCAAAGATCCGGTCGCTGACCTCGGGCGGAATGCCGCAGCCGTTATCGCTGATCGTGATGCACAGTTCGTCGCCGTCGTCGCCATCCAGGCGGCAGATCTGCAGGCTGACGCGCCCACCGTCCGAGCCAACCGCGTGCCGGGCGTTGGTCAGCAGGTTCAGAATCATCTGCTGCAGATCTGTCTTGTTACCCACAAACATAGGTAACTCGGGCTCGACATCGACATCCAGGGTGACCTTGCCGCGGCGCAGTTCAAACGCCGAAAAACTAAGCAGCTCGTCCACCATCATCCGGACATTGACCTGGGTGGCCCCGCCGGTGCCGGGTTTGCTGTACGACAACAGGCCTCGAACCAGTTGTTCGATTCGCTTGCCCTGGGTCAGGATGTGGCTGGTCTTCTCCTCGACCGACGGGCCATCCAGTTTGCCCTCGCGGACAACGTATTGCAGGTATTGGGCGGCACCAACAATGCCGGTCAACGGATTGTTCAGTTCGTGGGCAACGCCGCTGGCCATCTGCCCCAGGCTGGTGAACTTGTCGGCCTGGGATAACTGTTCATGGATCTTGCGCTCGCGTTCCTCGCGCTGCTTTGATTCGGTCACATCCTCGACCATCAGGATCCCGCGTTGGGTTTCATCCGGCGGCACGCCCAGCACCCGAATCCAGCGTTTGTCGACCCCGTCCTCTGCAACGAACGGAAAATCGAACAGTTCGACGTTCTCCCCGGACAACAAACCCTCGACAAACGCCATCAGTCCGCTTTGGCGGAAACTGGGAATCCGGAAAATGTTGCGGTTATCCTCCAGTTGAATCCGTAACAGGTCCAGCGCCAGTTGGTTGGCCATGGTGATCCTGCCACCGGACCCAAAAACGACGATCCCGACCGGCAGATGGTGGAGAATCTCGATCTGGAAGGACTTGAACCGGTCCAGCTGTTCCTGTCGTTTTTCCAGCCGTTCTTCGCGCTGGGTCAGGACACCGCGGATCACCATAATGACACCGACACCCGTCAGCAACAGCGCCGTCCAGTAGGCCAGCATCGTATAAACGTATCCGGGCTCCTGATATCGGTTGCCTGCCAGGTAGGGTCCGATATTGTGATGAAGCAGAGCGCCGGACATTTCCTGGATCGCGACGAAAACCGTCAACAGCAGGTTGACGATGCCGTAGACGAGCATCTCACCAATGCTGGCATACAACCCCAGCAGAACAAAGCCCATCAGAAAAAACGGGATCAGGGGACTTTCGACACCGCCGGTCAGGTGCAGGAGTCCTGCAAAAACAACGACGTCTGCCAGCGTCGACAGTCGACGCAGACGGGTTACCATTGTTGAATCCGGGGTGCCGCCCCGCAGATGCCAGCGTCGCAGCAAAAACTGGACCGTCGCATTGTATGCCGTGACAAACAATGCCAGTGCAATCAGGCCTTCAAGGGCAGGCCCGATCCAGCCGTGGGTGTCGAACACCAACAGCATCACGATGCCGGCCAGCAGGCTGAACCAACGCGTATGGACCGCGATCTGCCCGAATCGAAGCGCAGTATCCGAATTGCTTACTGTGGCCATGGTCCTAGTCCGAAATGAGTCGCGACGACTTGAATTCGCTCAACCGCGCCCCCGACAGGTACGCCTATTCATCATCCTGCCAGATGAACTGCAGCTCGGTATCGCCAACTCGGATCAGGTCCCCGCTGCACAGTTTCTTGGACCGAACCGGTGTCCCGTTCAGTCGCGTACCGTTTGTGCTGGCCAGGTCACGCACAAAGATGTTCTCGCGGCTGAGCGCCTCGATCACCGCGTGCTTGCGGCTGATCTTGGGATCGTCGACGACGATCTCGGAATCATAGCGGCCGATAATCGCACGGCCTGATTGAAATTCGTAGACGTGTTCGTCTTCGCCCAGGATTTTGACAAACAGGCGGCGGCGGTACGGCAACGGCAGCGCCGTCGTCAGGTCATCAACGATGGTCTCGTCGGATTCAACTGCAGTGCGATCATCGTCCCCCGATTTCCCGGTAACCCGGTCCAGTTGTTCTTCTTCCTGCCAGGTCGGGATTGAAAAAACCTGGTCCTTCCACAGACCGACAAAGCCGCAATCCGGACATTCCAATAAAACGTCGCGATCGGCATCCGCCGGGGGGACGCGAAATTCCTGCTTGCATACTAGGCACTTGGGGATCATGGCGTCGCTATTTTAGCACGAGCCACAGGACAAGCCCAACAACTGCCGCGACACCGATTCCGATCCAGACCGCATTATTGTTGCCAGTTTCCGTGGGCGGGGCGTGCCCGCGACTGGAACGGACCATCTGGTGCAGGACCATGTCAATTCGACTGCGATCGCCGTCGTCCCAGGTATCCCAGTCTTCGCCGGCGTTGACAACCACTGGGCCCTTGCTTTCAGCCTCCGCCAGCGCTGCGGCGGTTTCTTCGGCCTCCAGCGCCGGATCCTGGAACGGCTCGCCCAGCGCATCGGACAAGCCCTGGTAGAACGCGTGCGCGTCCTGAAACCGGTCCGCCGGGTCCTTGGCCAGGGCGGTCTCAAAAAACCGGTCGACCGATTCCGGCAGGCGGGGATTGACGGAACTGGCGCGTTTCGGTGAATCATTCAGGATTCGCTGGACAATTGCGCTGACGGAATCTGCGCGAAACGGCTTGGTCCCGGTCAGCCAGACATAGGCAATGATGCCCAGCGAAAACACGTCCGACAGATACGTCACGTCCCGGCCCTTGACCTGCTCCGGAGACATATAGGACGGACTGCCCAGCATTTGACCCTCCTGCGTCAGGTCACTGACATCCGGACGGGCAATTCCGAAATCCGTAATTTTGACCTCGCCGCCGCGGCCAACGATGATGTTGGCGGGCTTGATGTCGCGATGGACGATATTGTTCTGGTGCGCATAGTGCAGACCCGCGGCCACCTTGCGCAGGACCGCCAGCACCGCCTGGGGATCGTCTCTGCGCATATTGATGACCTTGTCCAGGCCCAGGCCGGGCACGTACTCCATCGCAAAATAGGGAACGTTGTCTTCGGTGCCGACGTCGTAGATCGTAACAATACTGGGATGCCGCAGCCCCCCGGCCAGGCGCGCTTCGCGGACGAATCGCTCGCGGTATTCCTCGGACTTCTTGTCGGACAGTTTCAGGTCTGTGCGCGTCGTTTTCAGCGCAACAGGGCGTTCCAGCGTCGGGTCCCAGGCAAGGTAGACGACACCCATGGCGCCCTCGCCCAGAATACGTCGAATCTGGTACCGGCCAAAGAATTTGGGGGGTTCAGCGGACTCGGGCGATCCCATAGCGTTTATCCTACCTGCTTCAAAACAACAGTGTAACCGGCCCGATTCGTGACCGGGACCGGCACGGTAACAGGCGTCACCTGTATGCTGAAACAGCAGCTGGTAACGCACCAGCTTGATCAACAATGGGCGACCGAGGTGGGCCGGATGAAAGGACATCATTGTGGGACTTTTGGTTGACGGTAAATGGCAGGACGAGTGGTACAAACCGGACAGCAAGGGCCGTTTTGTCCGCCCCGAGACCAGCTTTCGCGACTGGATCCGGGCTGACGGATCCGGCGTTGCCCCGCCCCAGGCGGGGCGTTACCACCTGTATGTCAGTTACGCGTGCCCGTGGGCGACACGGGTCCTGATCATGCGCAACCTTAAAGGGTTACAGGACGCGATTGGTGTTTCCGTCGTCCACCCGGACATGGGTGACCAGGGCTGGACGTTTGCAGACTATCCGGGTGCCACCGGCGATACGCTGGGCGACCGCAGCTACCTGCACCAGGTCTATACGGATGCGATCGCTGATATTACCAGCAGGGTAACCGTCCCCGTCCTGTGGGATACGAATGGGTCGAGGATCATCAACAACGAGTCACGGGAAATCGTGCGGATGTTTGACCACGAGTTTGCCGGCATCGCTACAAACGACGCTGACCTGGCACCGGCAGAACTGCTGGACCAGGTCGAAGAGACCATCGACCGGATCTACGAACCGATTAACAATGGTGTCTATCGCTGCGGCTTTGCCGGCTCGCAGGAGGCTTATGACGAAGCTGTTGACGAACTGTTTGCAGAGCTGGACCACTGGGAACAGGTCCTCGCCAACCAGCGTTACGTGTGCGGTAATCGCTTGACCGAGGCCGACGTTTGCATGTTTACGACGCTCTACCGGTTTGATGCGGTCTACAACATCCATTTCAAATGCAGCCGCCGCCGGATCATCGACTATCCCAACCTGTGGGCCTACGTCCGCGACCTGTACCAGATGCCGGCATTTGCCGACGCGTGCAATATGGACCACATCAGGCGACACTACTTCTGGAGTCACACCTCGATCAACCCCAAAAGGATCATAGCCTCGATGCCGGACCTGGAATTTGACGCCCCCCACGACCGCGACCGGTTTACACCGTGATCGTCGTCCACCACCTCAACAATTCGCGGTCCCAGCGCATCCTCTGGATGCTGGAAGAAATGGGCACCGACTACGAGATCAAGCGTTACGAACGCAACGCGAAAACACAACTGGCACCGCCAGAACTGGCGGCCGTCCACCCCCTGGGCAAGTCACCCGTGATATCTGACGGCGACAGGATCATTGCCGAATCCGGCGCGATCATTGAGTACCTGGCCAGCCTGGACGACGGCAAGCCGTTCCGGTTTGATCCCGGGTCAGACGAGGCACTGCAGGCCAGTTACTGGGTCCATTTTGCCGAGGGATCGCTGATGCCGCCGTTACTGTTGCGGCTGGTTTTTGAGATTGTCAAGTCCAGCCCCATGCCGTTCTTTGTCAAACCGATTGCGCGGGCCATTGCCGGACAGGTCACAAAGAATTTTATCGGCCCGAACATTCAGCGAACAATGGCATTCATCAACGACCAGTTGGACGGCAAACAATGGCTGGTCGGCGACACGTTGAGCCTTGCCGACTTCCAGATGAGCTTTCCCCTGGAGGCCAGCGTGGCCCGTGGCGTGATCAACGATGAGTACCCGAACATTGGCCGCTACGTCCGGGCCTACCAGTCCCGCCCGGCGTACCAGCGCGCGCTGGACCGGGGTGGAGATTACGACTACCTCTGTTCGTAGCTCGGGGACTAGACCACCGGGCGAACGTGTGTCCGGGCAGCCGGGAACTGGCTCAATAACGAAACGGCTTCGGTTGGCGGCACGCCCTCGGTATCCAGCCAGGGCCGGATGTCGTCTGGCTCCAGCCACGCCGGCTGGCGTCGTTTGGCCGGATCCGCCGGTTTGTTGTGGATTGCCTGCATGGTTGAATTGGCCGCCGTCGTAATGATGGCGCAGGACACCCAGTCAAACGGTTCGCGCCCGTCGATACGACATTCAAATGAATGCCAGACGCACGGCAATACAAAAATCGGATTATCACCCACAGCGATTTCGTAGACCTGTGTCCTTGGTGCCTTTTTGGGCCGGGATTCGTTGTCCGCCAGGGGCTGGCCCCCGGTATCCTGCCATTGCCATTCGCCAAAACTTTCCAGCGCAACAATCCCGCGGTTGGCAGGCATCAGTTTTTTCCAGGTTTTTTTGTCCAGCAACGTATCATCACGGGCATTCTGGCGGCTGGCGTTCTTGCTGTAGTCGATCTTTGGCTGCCATTCGGCCTCGGCCCCCGGCTCTGGATATTTGACCTGCCAGGGCTCAACGATATTGAACCAGGCATTCCGGGCCACAAATTCGCCGGGACCGGCCTCGTGCAGCAGGTACAACCGCTGGGACGTCTGGTTTGGTCGGACGCTGCCGACCGTTTCATACGGCTCCGCCGCCACCAGCGCGTCACCCATCAAGTCGCCGTAGAACGACATGTAATGGCGCGGATGCGGACCAACATTAACCAGGTTACACACTGTGAATCCTCTTCCCCGCTTCCACCGGCAGAACCTCAACTATAATACGACGCGTGTTGGGCAGTTTGCGATCGATTGATCCTGTACGCCGGCGACTGATTCTCGTTGTCGCCGCCGTGTTGTTGATCATCGGCGCGTGGCTGCTGCTGGAACGCTGGCAGAAGCCTCCTGACATCGTGCTGTTGGTCGTTGACTCGCTGCGGGCCGACCACGTATCCGCCTGGGGACACGAACAAAAGACCACACCACACATTGATGCCCTGGCCCGGGACG
>JBFJWU010000192.1:0-6783 GCA_041623475.1 bacterium
CCGCTGGCGATTGCGATGTTTGTCCTGTTCGGGTTGGGCGGTGGTATCGCCGTTGCCCTGCTGGCGGCTTTGCTGCAGGCCTACTGCTCGGCTGCGATGCGCGGTCGGGTGATGAGCCTGTATGCAATCAGTACTCAGTTCTTTCCGGCGCTGGGCGGCCTGATCAGCGGGCTGGTCATGATCGGCCTGCCGCCGCACCAGTCACTATTGACCGTGGCCGGATGCGTTATCGGGATCCTGCTTGTAGCGATTCCATTCCTGACGGCGCTAAGACGTAATCTGGCGCCAACCAGCCAGCACCCGGCGACCGTCAACCCGGCCTAATCCTCCGGGGCGGGCTCAAGCTTGATCGGATAGGTCTGGCCGGCATTCCACTGGCACGCATACAGATTGTTATCGCCGTCGGCACAGATGTCGTGAACGTGATGGAAGCACGAAAAATCGGATGCCAGTTGTTCAAGTTTCCCCGACTCCGAAAATCTGGCCACCCCACCCCACGTACTGCAGACCTGGTCGTCCTCGTCGAGCATCACGGCAAACCCCGAATTCGGGCGCAGATGGGCACCAGACCAGCACAATCCGGTCAGCAGGAATTGATTATGGATCACGGCCCGGCACGGAAAACCGCCAGGCAGCTGAATCTGGTCCTGGAACTCGCCATCGAGGCTGAACCGTTTGATACATGATTGTCGCCGTGACGTTACCAGCAATGTTTCGCGACCCGGTCCGGCGCGGTCATCAATCGCGACACCGTGGGCGAAATCCAGCGCACCTGTTCGGCGCCCGCGCCCGCCAAATGTCCGGATCAGTTCGCCATTATTGTCATACTGCAGAACGAATTGTGACCCGTACCCATCGGCAACGTAAATTGAACCATCCGGGCCAACCGCAGTCTCGGTGGGCATGAACGGCATCCGCCACGAATAGGCACCAAACTGGTGCGGCGGTTTCAATTGCTGCACGACATCGCCGCCCAGTGTTGTCTTTACGACGGAACCGCTGTGGGGATCACAGATCCACAGGTATTCCTGCTGGCCATCGGCCGTAATCGACAACCCGTGCGCGCCACGGAACTCCAGCGTCCAGGCATCGACGACACGACCGCCACGGTCAAAGACAAGGATATTGTTCTGCGGGTGGTCGGTCACCACGAACAATCGCCCGTCCCGGGCCAAGACCATCTCGTGGCAATTACGGACAGGATGAACGGACGGATCGGCTTTGCACCAGTCCCGGGCAACTCGATACCGAAACTGCCCTTCCCCAACGTATACCGTGTCGGGATTTGGTGTCCGGACCCATTTCCGGTCTGACAGAAACCGAACGGTGGAAACGAATCCGTCACCGACAATTTGATTGATGTGATTGATAGTTCGATGCATGACTTTTGGTTTGCAGTAAGAATTTGATCATACACGCCGCACCGGCTCCGGGCCCGTCAATTGCCTGTTTGAAGCCTCCCCCCCCGGCGTCCCTCGCGAACGCCGGACTTTTTTCTCCGAGATGCGATCCCCGGTCGCAGGCGGTTCAAGTCAGCCGCCGACTGCTAGACTGGCCCTGTGATCTGGCGACTGGCGATTATGGGCCTTGGTTTGGCGGTTCCGGCTGTTTCGCTCGCGGCGGACCTGCGGGCTCCGTTGCAGGTTGACTACCTGCACGCCATGAAGCCGGTCAGTTCTGCGGTGACCGGTTATACCGTATTGGACACCGGCCAGATCGAACTGACAATCCAGCACCAGGAGATCGACGGTGTCTCCCCCGCCATGCTGGTCTGGTGGTTTAACGAATTTCCCGACAAAGTCACCGTTGTCCAGGGTGAGACCGTTCCGTGGTATTGGCTGTGGCACCCGGTGGACCATGTTTCGGTCGAAATAACCAGGCACGGGGTTCCACAAATCGGCGGCTTCTCAACTGGTGCCCGCGCCCGTATCATCGAACATTTTGGCGGCAAAACCCACGAGTTCACGCCAACAATAGTGCATCTCGACGAATCACGGCTGCATTTGGTCATGAAAAGCGGCGGCATCACGATCGGCCAACTGGAACACACGTTCGAACCGACCACAACTGGAACACTCTATCGGTCAAGGATGGTGATGGGGTCGGACACACCAATTATCCGCACGCTCGTTAACAAGTTTGCCCTGCCGCGCCGGATGCCGGAACCGACCATTCGCGCCTGGTTCAAACATAACGTCGAAGAAGTTGGCAATTTCCAGTTTTTCCTGCCAGATCTGTACCGCACGAAAATTGGGGTGACACCACCGGCAACGTCAGGCCCCGACGACGTTAACCAACCCTCGCCCTAGGCAGATTCCGGTCCGCCAGGCATTCCTGGCGCCAGGTCAAAACAGGCATTCATCGAACTTGCGAATCGCGTTTGAAACGGACGACGCTCGAGCTTCAGTTCGCGAAGCACCGCTGCCTGCGGCGACGGACCCAGTTCGATCTCCCCGGGCTGGTTCGGCCCCGGATCATCGACAGAAGCCCCGCGTTTCAACAGGGCACCCAGCCGCATATTGAATGCGAACTCCCCGGCGAACGTCGTCGTACTGCGCAGCAGACTGCCGTCGAGCACCGAGCAAACCGTCCCCGTTTCCCGCATTGTTTTCAACCTCCCCTGGGTGGGCACGGACAGGTTAAACACCTCTTGCCCATCCTCATCGAGTGTCCGGACCGAACACGTACTGGATGTCGGTTCGATCTGGATCTCGTTGAGTGTCTTGGGCAGGCCCCAGTACTTGTGACCCCGGACCATGTTTTCCAGCGACGTAACCGGCATTGCAAAAACGTAGTAGCCCTTTGCCGGGTGGTCCGTCACCAGCGGCAGAACCGGCAACGCGCCCGCGCCGTCCAGAATCACGGGAATGGTCATTGCGACTTCGTTGTAACCGGGGATACCACCGACCTTGCGATAAATGTAATTGGACACGGTCACGACGGCGCGTCCCCGTGGCATCGAAACCGGTCGCATGGCCGGGTCCGGCAACAGCCTGGCGGCCGCATCGTAGTCGCACATGAAAATGGCAATCGCACATGTGACGTCGCCATACCAGGTTGGAAAACGGTAGGTCTTGGACAAGCCGCCAGGCAAATCGATCGGTGGCGCTCCGTCGCGCAGCGGAAAACCCTTAAAGAACTCGGGATCAAACTGATCCGAATTGTCCAGCAGATCTGCCTGGATGTCGGTAAATGGTTTCACGTTGTTCGTTCCTTTCCGCTTGAATGCGGGTTTGCGACGTATGGACTGTCAGGCCAGTATTGTATATTCCCCCAACTGATAACCCACCGAAGAGACACTCACGAGGGCGCCTGTCCTGTTACGCGACGCTCGGAGTTCAAATTATCTGCTACTCCCTGGATGATTGCCAGTCGAGTTGACTGGCAATCATCCAGGATCTGGCGAACATTCCGCAGGAAGTTTGCCTTTCAGCAGTGGAAAGCCAGCCCCCAAAGAGGCTAGCGCGTAAACTGCTCGGCGGCGTGGAACTCGGCTTTGCGTTTTCCGAGGCGTTTCCGAACCCATTTTTTTGCGGACCGCCGGGCCTGCCGGTCGCGAAACTTGTCCAGGGCCGGTATTCGCCGGCGCAGGGTTTCCAGCGCGAAAATAACAGGAAACTGCAGGAACGGGTGCAATGCCCAGATTCCGGGATTTTTCAGCTTGAGTTCCTTGCGCGTGCCGGGAGGAATCCAAATGACGCTGTACCCCAGTTGCAGCCGGTACTCAAGGGACTTGATGACCCGGTCAAACAACGAGTCCTGGTCGGTCGGCCGATAGCTGGCAATATAGGACTGCGCCAGGTCGACCGCGTCGTCACCGGCTGCGTGGGCACCTTTGACAATCGATGTATACATCAAACCCAGGGCCTCGCCAATATTTGCGGGGTACCAGCGGGGCTGAACACCCATCAGGTGCCCCACATAGCGCCAGAAATGCATCATGGCCTCGATTTCGTCCCGACTGGTCCGGTAACCGATGATCCGCATGGAATATCCCGGCACAAAGCTGCCCCCCATCAGGGTCAAAAGAGCATCCCCCTGGCTGATGGGCACGCCCCAGTTCTTGTAGTCCCATTCCGGATGGGCCAGCAACTGCTGGCGGACAAATACGTGCATGACCCGCACGCGCAATGCGGTTGCACGCCCGGCGCCGCCCGGCGCCAGCCCACCGGGGCTGGACACATCGATCCAGAAACGTGCGGTTTCCAGAAATCTCTGGTTGGCGGTTGAGCCCGAATACTGACCAGTCAGTGCCAGCGGTTTGGCAACTGAATTCTCACGATATCCCTCCAGGGTAATCGCGCCCGCCTGGCTGTACATATGCGTTCCGAATCGGCGAAAGACCCTGGCCCCCAGTTCGACCTGATCAAAATCGACCCAGTCGGGTGCCTGTTCCAGTTCATAGAACAATCGCTTCAACGAATCCGGTGCATCGCTCACGTTGTCGACCCCTTGTTCCAGGGCTGCGTCCAGCAGGGCGCGGCCCTCGGCCTGCCCGCGTGTCCGGTAAACGTCCTCGACGAACGCTTCTGCCACCGGGTCGGCATCGTAGTAACTGCGCGCAAACTGCCGGACAACGTCATCGGGTAGTTGCGGGTCGACCCCGAAGACCAGTTTCAGGATTCGACGCAACCCCTGGGCGGCAACCGAGTCCTTGTTCTGCCAGTACAGGAATTCGCCCGGGATGGGCTCCCGTCCACTATTGAGATCCTGGGCTCTACGATTCATCGCTGTTCTCCTCATCCATTATTCGTGCATTCAGGTGTTGGAAGTTCGCGGTCATCTGTTCCAGCAACCGGCCCATGACATCTGGTGATGGCTTGCCGTCGCCGTCCAGCCATTGGTTCAGCATGAACATCAATCCGCCGGCAACAAAATCGTCAATGAATCCCTCAATCTGCCGGTCCGCAGCCGGGGCATCCTGGATCCGGCGAAACTGGCTGGTCACGGCCCCGATGTAGCCACGAATGCGTTTCAGGAACTCCCGCTCCAGGCCGGCAGACCGGATTGACTCGATTACGGATCTGTTGTCACGCCAGTAGGCAAACAGTCGTTCACCTACCATTGCGATGTCCACGTGGCCGCGACCAATGGCAGCCATCAACTCAACCCCGAACCCGGCAAACGATTCCTCGAAACGGCGCATCAGGATTTCGTCAATGGTCTTGTAATGCAGGTAGAACGTCTGCCGGGACATGCCTGCGGCACGAGCCAATTCGGTCACATTGATATCCCGGAACGGCTTGCGGTCCATCAGCTCCAGCAATGCCGCTTCCAGGCTGGCCCGCGACCGGGCAATTCGCGCATCCAGGTTTGCCGGTGCGGGCCCGTCCTGCGCGCTGCGATCGGGTTCCTTGACCATCTCCTTATTTTACACATGTCAAATAATTGACGCATGTCGCCCATGTGGGATTCAACTCCCTGGCAAGGCCCCGGCGTGTAGCCAACGGATATCCGATTCGAACCTGCTTCAAGTATCGCAGCGGAGCCAATATGCAGGTGCGATCGAACACTGCAGGCATCGACGGTGTTCAACAGACCTGCTGAATGCCTTTGCCAGCAGGCATAATATGAACACTATGGATCAGGAAACCCGTCCCGATACGCCTCGCGCACCTGACATATGGACGTACCGCGACCCGCGCCGCTACTTGAATGATTTGTGCGACTATCTTCGCGCTATCGATTCGTCGTTTAGTTACCGGAAACTTGGCCGGTGGGCCGGACTGAAGTCACCAAACTATATCCCGACTTACTTACAGGGCAAGCGGAACCTTCGCCCTGACACCGCCCAACGCATCGCCGCAGCACTGGAATTGTCAGAACACGAGCAGCGATTTTTTGTGATGCTGACCCGTTTTGAACAGACCGATTCGGAAACTGAATCCGCCGATTATTATCGATCACTTCTGGATTTGGCAGTCCGCTACGGCCAAACAGGCCGGATCGACACGGCACGTCTGGACTATTTCAGCTGCTGGTTCATACCCGTAGTACATGCAATGGCCAGCCTGCGGGAATTCCGGGGTGACCCACACTGGATTGCGGCCCGAATCAACCCCAAAATCCGATCATTCGATGCCCAAAAGGCGTTGGACACGTTATCTGAACTGGGCATCTTCCAGCGCGGCCCCGATGGGTCGTATACGGTGGCAGAACGACGTCTGGAGACAGAACCGGAACTGCAGAGTCTGATGATTCGCGAATACCACAGAGCCATGATTCGCCTCAGCGAAGCGTCCTTAGATGCCTGGGACCCCGAGAAGCGAATAGCCTCGGCCATAACCTTAACCGTGCCGTCGGAACTGATACCGCAGGTCCTGCAGCGAATCGAGTCGTATCGCGAGGACATGTTTTCCTGGCTGGTCAGTGAACAGAGGGAATCCGATGCAATCCAGGGCGACGTGATGCAAATCAACTTCCAAGCCTTTCCGGTCACCGAACTTGACGAAAGCTAACCCCGACAAAAGACGGAAACACTTATGAATTCACGACAACAGATCCCGTTAATATTATTGTGTTCGATCATGGTATGCGGTTGCGCCGATGGCGGGGCTGGCGGCGTCACGGTCGGATCCAGTCTGGACGAACCAGCGGTGACCCGTTTCCAGATGCAGCTGACCGACCAGACCCGCGGGACCACTGCTGCGCCCGTGTGGATGCCAGCGGCGCTCCAGGCTCGCAACTTTCGTGTTACACAGGCCGAGGCCAACTTACGCCGCGTCGGATTCCATACATCCGATGTGATCGACTGCGACCGTTACGATGAATCAAGCCAATTAC
>JBFJWU010000193.1:0-6773 GCA_041623475.1 bacterium
CACATGGTGCCGGGGTGAACCCGATGAAATTGTAAGCAGATATCCTGCCACCCCGCGCCGGCCAGAATCGTCCCCCCGGCATCGATGATTCCCACAGCGAAACCGGCGGTTCTCCACAAGGAATCGAGCAACCCCTGGACGACAGTGATATCGAGTGCCCGGCCCTCCCCGATTACGCATGGAAATTATGGGATTATTGGGAACGCCACCTGGATCCCGACCTGCACCGCAGCCAGAGCCTGGAATCCAGGGTTGCCGGGCGAAACGTGCTTGTTACCGGCGCATCCAGCGGGATTGGACGCGCGGTCGCCCTGCAATTGGGCGCTGCAGGCGCAAATGTCCTGCTGGTCGCTCGCAGCCGTGCCCCCTTGAGCAAGGTCCGAAAAGAAATCGAAGCCGCTGGTGGAACCGCCCACGTCTATACCTGCGATTTGAGTGACCTGGAGCAGATCGACGCGGTCGCCCAGCGAATCCAGAAGAAACACGGACCAGTTGATGTCCTGGTCAATAACGCCGGCCGCTCAATCCGACGAACGATCGAGGAATCGACAAACCGGTTCCACGATTTCGAACGGACAATGCAATTAAACTATTTCGGCTCATTGCGGTTGACCCTGGCGTTATTGCCGGCCATGCGCGCGCGCCGTCGCGGCCACATCATCAACATATCGAGCATCGGCGTTCAAACGAACGCGCCCCGGTTTTCCGCCTATGTCGCAAGTAAGGCTGCCCTGGATGCATTTTCCAGATGTATTGCAGCCGAAGTGTTTGCGGACAACGTTGCGATTACAACGGTATTCATGCCGCTCGTCCGAACGCCAATGATTGCGCCAACCAAAATCTACAATCTGTTTCCGGCCTTGACCCCGGAACAGGCTGCCGAAATGGTCATGAGTGCGATCATCAAACGACCGAAGCGAGTTGCAACCAGGCTGGGGACATTCGTCGAGGCGCTGTACGCAATCTCACCTACATCTGTCGACTTTTTCCAGAACGTTGGCTACCGGCTTTTCCCAGCCTCAAAACCTGGTGAAGAAACCGAATTGCCGATGGAGAGCGTCGCATTTGCCCACCTGATGCGCGGCGTCCACTGGTAATTCCCGAGCGCTGGGCGATTCGTTCAGGCGCTGGGCTGGAATCTGTTCCCGTGGCATTCCGGACACCGGCGAATCAGGCCAAAGTAGCCTACAAAAACCTCGGTATCGCAGTCGTAGCAAATAACGTGCGCGGGCCCCAACAGCGGTGTACGAAGCCATTTCTTGCCGGCAACCGGCGCGTTCGTTCTCGGTGCCGGCGCACCATCGACGCTACCCACGTGCTGAAACGTCCGGCGCGGGCGGTCCGGCGATATTCGGACGTGCCAGCTTTTACCCGCCGCTGGGCGGTCGGAGTCGCGGCCACGGCTTGCTGCGGTGTCGTTTTTGTCACTCACCCGATTGCCCCCAGGATGCGACACCAGTCCCGATTCCCGGAACTGCAGTACAGTAAAACAAGTGTTTGAATGGAGTTTCAGGTTAACATCGTCCGGCCCACGGCAGCAAGTCTGCCAATGGCAGTCTTGCTCCGCGAAATGTCAGCAGATACCCGGGTCGACCTGTCGCACTTATCGGAACGTTAAACCTGGACGGTGCCAGCAGATTCCTGCGAAAGACGGGCACCACGGCGCCTATTCTTCCGGCGGTTTCCCCCCGTGGGCGAGCATCAGGTCCCAGCGATCGAAATAACTTGTTGCCTCTGCCACGGCCAGATCAACGTCGCCAGCGCGACAATGTTCCAGGATGCCATTCCAGATACCGTAATACTCGTCACCCGGCGGTAATTCCATACCCATGTCGTGTACCAGCCCGGAATACAGGCCATAAAACACGTTGAGAATCCAGAGCGCCGGGTAAAATCCGCTTTCGGTCATCAATAATTGGATCCAGGCGAAATCCCGCTCGATGAACCTGGCCGGATCGTTGCGAACCTGCCAGACCGCCATCAACTCGGCCCGCAGGCGGTCAAAGTCGACACGCTCCCGAGCCATCGCCAGCCAACGAATCGCTTCGACAACCGGAACTTTCCTGATGTGCAGCGCAGAGAACAACAAAGGCAAGAGATTGTCGCCGGCCTTTCCCTCACGAATATAGATCGGCAACAGTTCAATCGTGGCATGGGTCCGCCAGTCCTGGATCGTCGTCCCCGACCCCTGGCGACTGGTGACCAATCCCATTTGCTCCAGTTTCCTCAGCGCTTCGCGCAGCGTCGGTCGACTGACACCAAGCGATTCGGCCAGTTCGCGCTCGGGCGGAAGCCGGTCCCCTGCCGACCATTCGTCCGCCATGATCCGGACAGCCAGGTCATCGACCATTTGCTCGACCCTGGTCGAAATTTCTGCTGGTGCTTTCAAGAAAAAATCCGTTTGCTCTGATACATCGGCCATTCTGGATAATGGCGACATCTAAATCATATCAGGCACCTGTCACGTGGGTTCCGGTCGCCGGATTCAGGCCAGAAAGTATAATGTCCTGAATTATCACGCATGGCCGGCTCGCAATGAAAGTATTTCGCAACCTTTCCGACATTACACCGACTGATACGCCCGCGGCTGCCGTGACAATCGGCAACTTTGATGGCGTCCACCGCGGCCATCAGGCGCTTCTGCAACGGGCCGTCGAAACCGCGCGCAACCACAATGGCACTGCCTGTGCGATGACGTTTGACCCCCACCCCCAGGCAGTGTTGAAAAACGATGCACCTGCAGCAATAGCAACGCTGGAGCAGCGCACAGAATGGATTGCCGACTGTGGCATTGATTGCCTGCTGATCCAGCCGTTTGACGACGATTTTTCAAAGACAGAGCCCGATGCGTTCCTGGACGCGATCTTCGGCGCATTTGGCCCGAATGCCCTGGTCCTTGGACACGATTTTCGATTCGGCAGCGGTGGCAAGGGAACCGTTGCGGATGCGCTGGAGCACGCCCGAAAGAACAATTACCGCGTGACCGAGATGCCACAAGTGTTCGTTGACGAGCAGGTGGTGTCGTCCAGCAAGATCCGCACAGCGCTGGCAGCCGGAGACGTTCGCAGTGCCGGAACGCTGCTTGGCCGGCCCTGGCAAATCCGGGGTGTGGTAACCAGCGGAGCCGGACGGGGAAAAACCCTCGGTTACCCGACGGTCAATATTGATACCGCCAACCAGTTGATTGTCCCGGACGGGGTCTATGGTGGCCGCTTGCAGTTCGACGGGCATAAAGGCGCGATCGCTGCAATCAGTATCGGTACCAATCCGACGTTTGGCGATGAACCCCGCCACGCAGAGGCGTTCGTACTGGATTATGACGGTCCCGACATTTCCGGTGCCGTCAAACTGGAGTTGCATACGTATGTCCGGACGCAGGTGAAGTTCAGCGATGCGGCCAAACTGATTGCCCAGATTTCCGCGGATGTCGAAACAATCCGGGGCACGGCTCAACGCGAAGGCTGGATGCACGGTGCCTGACCACGACACCGGTCTGTACGGTGTCTGGGGCCACCCCATTAAACATTCATTCAGTCCATTAATCCACAATCCCGCATTTTCAAAATTTGGCATTAATGCCATCTACACGGCGTTTGACATACACCCGGACGAGTTGGAACAAGCCGTTCGAGGGGCTCGGTCGCTGGGGCTTGCTGGCTGGAATCTGACCGTCCCGCACAAACAGGCGATCCTCCCGCTACTGGACGAGATTTCCGATACGGCCAACCGTATAGGTGCCGTAAATACAGTAGTCAATGACAATGGGCGCCTCGTTGGTGACAACACCGACGCAGACGGTTTCTTGTCTCCCTTGCTGGCAAGAACGCAGTTCCAGCCAACGGCTGCGGAATGCCTCTTGATCGGTGCGGGTGGTGCCGCCCGAGCCGTAGCGTTTGCCCTGGCAGATGCCGGAGCCGGCCGGATCACAATCGCCAACAGGACTGCTGAAACGGCGCAGGACCTTGTCGCCGAGTTGCGGAGCGAAACCAGTTTGCCGTCCGCCACAGCCTGTACGCTTGAAGCTGTCGCCGGAACACGGTATCCGTCCGTTCAACTGGTGGTACAGTGCACCTCTCTGGGCCTGTCAGGGCATCTCCCACCCTGCCCGGATTGGGAATCGTTACCGCGGGATGCCGTAATCACAGACCTGGTCTATGGCCCACAGCCCACGCCTTTCCTGCAAGCTGCCTCCGCCCACGGGCTGGCCACGCACGACGGCATCTGGATGTTGCTTGGACAAGCATCTCAGGCGTTTTACATCTGGACCGGACACCACTTTGACCTGGACGAAGCGTCAGGTTGGATTGCCGACGCGATCAAACAGCGGCAGCAGTAACGACCCTATTCAGGTGGCGCAAATACATCGCGCTGCGGCCAGATATCCAGCTCGACGGGCGCTGCCGTAGGACCTGCTGACAAAACCCAGCCGACCGCAGACGCGATGTCCGCGGGATCGACCATTTCGTCGTGCCGGATTCCCGGGATTTGCCGGGTCATGTCGGTCGCTGTCATGCCAGGGCAGATGCAGGAAACCAGTATCCCGTCGCCGCGGACCTCCTCGAAAACTGCGCGCGAAAATCCGATGACACCGAATTTGCTGGCGCAATAGCCGGAATTTGCCGGAAACCCCTGTCGTCCGGCGATTGATGCAATATTAATAATCGCGCCCCTCTGGCGCTGCCGCATACCGGGCAGAACCGCATGCGTCAGGTGCATCGTCGCCCGCAGATTGATATTGATCATTCGGTCCCAATCTGCGGTATCCGCCTCAGTAACCGGAGCGACACTGTAGTATCCAGCGTTATTGACCAGCACATCGACGGCGCCAAGCCGAATTCCTGCCTGGCCCAGCAGCTCAGCCGAGGTTTCCGGCTCGTCCAGGTCCCAGGCAATCGACTGGACCTGCGACTTCGGGAAGTCGGAACCTAGTTCGGCCTCGGCCTGTTGGAGCTTCTGCAGGTTTGTTGCGACGATGGTCACATTCGCACCGTGTGAGGCCAGTTCCCGGGCGATCGCGAGTCCAATTCCACGGCTGCCGCCGGTCACCAAAGCGTGTTTTTCTGCCAGTTCCATAATGCCCTCCCGATGAGCAGATGCTAAAGGATAACAACTGCAATAGCGGCCGTAAAGCGCCGACTGATGCCGTCGTCGTTACGATGACCACTGCCATTGGTTCCTGGTCCCCCTGCTAGAATAAATCGGTTATTCACAAGCGCAACGCACCGGGAGCGGTCCAACGTGGTCAGCGTCAAGGAAAAAAAGCGGTTTTCTACCGGCCGCGCCCGTAACCCGGAAGCGTTTGTTGAAGTCACTAGACCAGAACAACTGGTCAAGATCCTTCACCGACTGATTCGGGCCGGCGCGGACCGTCGAATTTCGGCCATACTCGCCCGCCTGCACCCGGCCGACATCGCCCACATCCTGACATTCCTGCCGATTCCCGAATCGCGGCAACTGATTCGAATCCTGTTCCGGCTACGCAAGGCGGCGGCAACCATCAGTGAACTGCCCAGCGGCATGGTCCACGAGATACTTGAAGGAATTGAACCGGACATCATGGCCGAGTTTGTCCGGCGACTGCCCCCGGACGACGCCGCGGATATCCTGCAGGAATTGCCGCCTGACGAGCTTCGCGCGGTCTTGCAGATTCTGCACATAGACGAGGTTAACGAGTTAAAAGCGCTACTGGCCTACAGCGACGATACGGCCGGCGCAATCATGAACCCGGACTTTTTCGCCCTTGATTCGCAGTTAACCGTTGACGAAGCAATCCAGAAGATTCGCGATGCGGGTGACCTGCTCGAGTCTGTTTTCTACATCTATGTCGTCGACGAAACGAATCGCCTGCTGGGCACGGTCAGCATGCGCGAGATCCTGCTTGCACCCGGGACTCGCATCCTCAGCGACGCGCTGCGGACCAATCCGGTAATGGTCCGTGTGGATATGTCAGAAGACAAGGTCGCCGAGATTATTGCCAAGTATGACCTGCTGGCGGTGCCCGTCGTCGATGAGCGGGAGCAGTTAATCGGTGTAATTACCGTTGACGACGTAATTGATGTCATTCAGGACGCCGCGACCGAAGGGCTGTACCGAATGGCGGCGCTGGACGAGGAAGACCGTGTATTCAGTTCGCCCGCGCGATCGGTTGCCCTGCGATTGCCGTGGTTGAGCCTGAACTTCCTGACGGCACTGCTGGCCGCGCTGACGGTTGGGCTGTTTGAGGACCTGATTACCGAAGTCGTTGCCCTGGCGGCCATGATGCCGATTGTCGCGGGAATGGGTGGTAATTCCGGCACCCAGACGCTGACCGTGATGATTCGCGGTCTTGCCCTGGGCGAAATTCGATCACTGAACGTGCGCAAGGCTGTCGCCAAAGAGTTCGCCGTCGGCCTGACCAATGGCATCTGCATTGGCCTGATGGGTGGTATTTTTGCATGGCTCTGGAAAGGTGAATGGTGGCTGGGCGTGTTGCTGGGAATCGCAATCGTCGTCAACCTCTGCATCGCGGCGCTCGGCGGCGCGACCATTCCCCTGATACTTCGTCGTTTCAAACTGGACCCCGCGTTGGGATCCAGCATCTTCCTGACGACCCTGACCGACGTTTTCGGTTTCTTCTGCTTCCTGGGACTGGCTGCCTGGCTGCTGCCGCTGATCGGCGTGATCTGATGTCGGACGGTCGCGACACCAGTTCCATCAGTTTTACTGCACATTACACAGGGTATGTCTGGTATCGGAATGGAATGTCGCACAGGCGCCTGCGAACAAACAGAGGC
>JBFJWU010000194.1:0-6694 GCA_041623475.1 bacterium
CCTGCCGGACACGATCATCGAATTGATTCCCCGAAATCCGTTGGGCGCAATGGTGAATTCGGAAATGCTGCAGGTTGTGATGTTTGCCGTTATTGTCGGCATTGCATTGGTTTCCATGGCACCCCAACAGGCCTTGCCGTTGCTTGACCTGCTGGGATCCCTGCAGGAGGTTTCGTTAACGATTGTGCGCTGGGCGATGGTCCTGGCGCCCGTGGCGGTTTTTGGATTGATGACTCAGTTGTCCTCGCGACTTGGCCTGGATTCGCTGATGGGGCTTTCTGTTTACGTCCTGACGGTGCTTTTGGGTATGGCAGTCATGCTTGTAATTTATGCTGTGCTCTACGTTTTGGTTGCCAGGCAGAAGCCCACCACATTCTTTGCAAAAATGCGCGAGTTGCAGTTGCTGGCATTTTCGACGTCCAGCTCGGCAGCTGTCATGCCAATGTCAATACGCACGGCAGAAGAAGCGTTTAGGGTTCGTCCGTCAATTTCGCAGTTCATCATCCCGCTGGGCGCGACGATTAATATGAACGGCACGGCGCTATATCAGGGCGTTGCGACAGTGTTCCTGGCCCAGGTCTTTGGAATCGACCTGGACTCCGCGACGCTGACGTTGGTCGTGATTACAGCCGTTGCAGCGTCGATCGGTTCGCCGGCGACCCCGGGTGTGGGAATCGTAATCCTGTCGATGGTACTGGGGACCGCAGGAATTCCTGCCGCGGGAATCGGCCTGATCATGGGTGTGGACCGTATCCTTGACATGAGCCGGACTGCGGTCAATGTGACAGGGGACATTGTCGTAGCCGTAATCCTCGATCGGTACGCGGTAGGCGTCGGAACGACAGAACAACAGCTGGCACGCGAAAAAGATCGTGAGTTGGTGCGCGCGACAACCGGGCAGGACGTGATTATCGGGGAAAGAAAGGCCTGATCAACTGGCGGTCCAAGGCGGACCCGCAGCCTGAAGCCAGGCGGTCAGGGTCAGCCAGGTTTTCGTGCGACCAGGAACAGCGCCTTGCGTTTACCCGGGTGCCAGTCGTATTCGATCGTGAAACCGGCCCTGGTGATACTGCTACGCAACTGATCTGCCGTAAAAAACCGGACCATCGGAAACACGCCCATCGCGCGGGCAACAGGAAAAATCGGGCGCATAAAGCCGAATTCGTCGGCCATGCAGATGGTACTGGACACAAATATGCCACCCGGTTTGAGTACTTCAAATACCTTGCGAATCACCGCATCACGGTCGGCGACCAGATGCAGGATACTCATGCCAAGGACCACGTCCCGGGACGCTGCTGGAACCTGAAGTTGGTCAACGGCAGCGCATTCAAAGGTAATGTTGTCGATGCCGGCTTCTTGAACTCGTCTGCGACCATACTCCAGCATTGCCTCGGAAATATCTGTTGCCAGGATGTGCCTGACATATGGGGCGTGCAGGACCGCGGTTCCGCCGGTTCCGCATCCAAATTCCAGGATCTCGGATTCGGGCGTAAAGTACTCTCGGGTGATCCCCAGTTTCTGCTCATAGGTCGCCATATCGCTGATCGGATCGCGATAGTACTTGTCGGCAATCTTGTCCCAGAATTTGGCTGATGGAGGCATAGAAGCAGGGTATCAGGAACATCGCTGAATGGTGCAGGCGCGTGCCGGAACACAGGCGGGCACAGGCCCGCCACGAGCCGATTGCGGTCGCGCGCGGGGCAGGTTTTGGGCACAGGTCTTTTCGAGATGCACACCCCGCGATTAACCATATAATAATGAACTTAAACTTACGAATTATATTTCCGTATTTTGGGAAAGGGAGCCCCATTCATGAGCTCAGCCGACCGCGTTCTGGCCGTTAATAACGACCTGCCGATCCGTACCGACCAGCCGGTACACAGTGGCAAGGTTCGAGCGGTTTACTGGTTGTCCGACGATGACAGTCAGCGATTGATCAAGGAACGCAATTATCCGGTTGCCGATGATGCGCCGCTGGCGATTATGGTGATCAGTGACCGGATCTCGGCATTTGACTGTATCTGGTCGGGAGAGGGCGGTGTTCGCGGGGTACCGGGGAAGGGCGCGGCCTTGAACGCGATTTCCAACCACTGGTTCAGACTGTTTCGTGAACAGGGCCTGGCCGACAGTCACATCCTGGACATTCCCCATCCGCTGGTCTGGATTGTTCAGCGGGCCCGGCCGATCATGGTCGAAGCAATCGGGCGTCAGTACATCACCGGATCGATGTGGCGGGCGTATGAAAAGGGCGAGCGCAGTTTTTGCGGTATTCAGATCCCGGACGGATTGGAAAAAGACCAGAAACTGCCTGACTTGTTGATTACACCCTCGACCAAAGGCATCCTGACCGGAATTCCGGGCGTTCCCGAACAGGATGATGTCAACATATCCCGCGCCGACATCGAGAATAACTACCAGGCGTTCCAGTTTCGTGGCCTGGCAGATATCGACCACTACGAAAAACTCCTGGTCGAGGGCTTTAACGTCATCAGCGATGCCCTGGCCAGGCTGGACCAGATTTTTGTTGATACGAAATTTGAGTTCGGTTACGTCACGGATGCAGATGGCAACGAAAAGATGATCTACATGGACGAAGTTGGGACGCCCGATTCGTCGCGGATCTGGGACGGACCTGCGTATCGCGATGGCAAGGTCGTCGAGAAGTCAAAGGAAGAGTTTCGCCAGTTGTTGCTGGGCCATTTCCCGGACCCGGACATCCTGCTGAACAAGGATCGAATGGATGAGCGGAAGGCACTGGCCGCCGACAACGAGCTGCCCATGGATATCCTGGTGCAGGTGTCCGAGACCTACACGGGGATTGCAGAGAAGATTACCGGACAGGCGGTCCACGTTCCGGACAACGCCAAATCCGAGATTGTCGATATCCTGAACGGTTACGACTTGATTAAATAGGCTGTCCGGCTGAACTAGTTCAGCCCGCCGTAGTCAATACCGGTCAATTCGACCGAAACGTCCCACAATCGCCTGGCCTGCTGGGTGTCGGTGGCCTTGGCAGCGGGCTTGACCCGCCTGGGATAACCCTGGATCTCGGCGATTCCGCCCGGACCAAAGTAGTCATTGGGGCGGGCGGCCGGATCAACGGCGGCACGCAGCGTTGGCAGGCAGCCCATTGGCGGGCGCTGGCTGAAGATCGGATTGGCCAGTTTGAACAGCGGGACATCGTCCTGCAGGTTGGTCGCAGTCCAGCCCGGATGCGCAGCGGTCGCGATGACATCGGTGTCTGTTTCCGACAGGCGACGGTTCAGTTCATGTGTAAACAGCAGGTTGGCCAGTTTGCTCTGCCCGTAGGCGAACGTCTTGTTGTAGTTTTTCTCGGCATTCAGGTTGTCAAAATCGATCTTGCCGAACTTGTGAGCCATACTGCTGACGTTGACTATTCTTGCCCCGGGTGTCGTGAGTATCAAGTCAATCAGTTGCCCGGTCAGCGCAAAATGGCCCAGGTGATTGGTGCCGAATTGCAATTCAAATCCGTCAGCGGTCTGTTGTTGGGGTGTCATCATGACACCGGCGTTGTTGATCAACAGGTCCAGATGGTCAAACTGTTTCTTGAAATTCTCGACAAACTGATTGATGGACACGAGGCTGCTCAGGTCCAACTGCATGACCCGAACGTCACCGTCTGGGCAGGATGACTTGATGTCAGCCAATGCCGCCTCGGCTTTTTCCGGGTTACGGCAGGCCATGATGACGGTGCCCCCGGCATGGGCGAGCGCGCGCGCGGTTTCCAGACCAATACCGCTATTGGCCCCGGTGACAATCGCTATCCGTCCGTCCTGATCAGGAATCTGGTCTGTCGTCCACTTGCTCATTTCAGCTGCTCCATTTAGCTACGTGCTACCGGGTTGCAATAATCTGCAGCCAATGTGCCGGTGCGGTTACGGCTGCGGTATCATCAGTGTATCTTATTGACATATCAGTCAATATTTCCGCGAATCTGGAAGGATGTGATCGATGGGACCTTTGGAAGGCGTGCGAATTCTGGAACTGGCCGGCATCGGCCCCGGACCGTTCTGCGGCATGATGCTGGCAGATATGGGTGCTGATGTTATCCGAATTGATCGACCTGGTGGCAGTCCCGGCGGTTCGATTGGTCACACGGTGCTGTTCCGGAACCGGCGTACCGTTGCGATCGACTTGAAGAATCCTGATGGGGTCCAGACGATTCTGCGGATGTGTGAATCAGCGGATGCGTTGTTCGAGGGGTATCGACCTGGTGTCACGGAACGGTTAGGGGTTGGGCCCCGGGACTGCATGTCCCGTAACGAGCAGCTGGTTTACGGACGAATGACCGGTTGGGGACAGGATGGTCCGTTGGCCAAGGCAGCCGGTCACGACATCAATTATATTTCCCTGTCCGGAGCGCTGCACGCGGTTGGTCGTCGAGGTGAACGGCCGGTTCCACCGCTCAACCTGGTTGGAGATTTCGGCGGTGGCGGAATGATGTTGGCGTTTGGACTGGTCTGTGGCATTCTCGAGGCGCGCAAGAGTGGCAAGGGACAGGTGATTGATACATCGATGGTTGAGGGCTCGGCGGCACTGATGTCGATGTTTAACGCATTCGTTCCGGCTGGCTACACAGGTGACCGCAATACCCATATGCTGGACGGCGCAGCCCATTTTTACGATACCTACGAGACAAGCGACGGGAAGTATGTGTCGATTGGTTCGATTGAGCCGCAATTTTACATGCTGCTGCTGGAAAAAACCGGTGTCGATCCATCCGAGTTTGCGGTCCAGATGGACATGGAAAACTGGGACACAATGAAAGCCCGGCTGGCTGATGTATTCAAGTCAAAAACCCGCGACGAGTGGTGCGACATCATGGAAGGTACGGATGTCTGTTTTGCACCGGTACTGGACATGGTTGAAGCGCCGCAACATCCTCATAACGCGGCCCGCGGTTCGTACATTGAGGTCGACGGACTGATGCAGCACTCGCCGACGCCGCGGTTCAGTCGAACCGTCCCCGACACGCCGAGGGCCGCCACCAGGGTTGGGGCCGATACGGATGAGGTGCTCTCTGATTTCGGATTTACCGGTGATGAAGTTGCGGATCTGAAAGGTTCCGGCGCCGTCCACCAGATCTAGGTGCCGGCGCGGTCAGCTAAAACAGTGTCAAGTCCGGAAGCAGCTCGATCTCGCTGACGATCAGGTCGTTGACCAGCTTGTTGACCATGTACATGTCTGATTCCTGCATCGTCGCTGCCGGTTCCGGATTCAATGGCAACAACGACCCGTCGATGTACAAGACACCGTGAAAGCTGGGTTGCTGCCAGGCGATATAGGGCAAGGGGTCCACAGGCAGCAGGCCGTTGGGCGGGAAAACACCGTCAGCAACGATGTCCGCATCCGTGATCGTGCGGGCACCAATGACACCCAGCACGTCAAAGACAAATGACTTGGGAAAATGCGATTGGTCCTGCCGGGCAATAAACGGTTCATCGGCCCAGTCGTACGGCGATTCTCCCTCGATCAGGAATACATCCGTCTGGCCGCCATCGTTGGTCCAGTAAGGCAGCAATTCCCTGATCGGGCTGGGCTGAATGAAAAATGAACGGAAATCGAACTCGACCATTTCCGGGATGGGGTCGAACCCGGCATCGATTTCGCGAAAAATAATATTGGCCTCGGTCAGTCCCAACCGTCGCCAGGAATGATTGGGATTACCGACGGCCACCATCTGGTCACGCAGTACCTGGACGATTGTGTGGACGTGGCGAAACAGCTCGCCGATGTCGTTGACACTGGCCGACGCTTTCAGTGGGATCCCGGATCCGAGTTCAGCAAAAATTACCTCGTCGCCCGCAATGACCGAGCGAATACCAATGATCAGCGTGTCGTCATTGCTGGCAACCCCGTTCTGGTCCTCGTCAATCCACGCCAGGACATTGTCGCGCAGGTCCTCGTCGTCCGAGTTTCGCTGGATCATCCGAACCAGAACCCCGTCTTCTGATCCGGCGTCCTGCAGGTAGATGGCCTCCAGGGAATCCCTCAGGTTTCCGGGAATACTGGTCATTCGGCCCTTTTCCAGAAAATCCAGGAAGTCGGGGGACAGGTCAAACGCCGCGCCGCCCGCTCTGGCCCGGGCGATCCAGCTGGCCGATGCGGTTTGGGGCGTTGGGGCGCCGCCATCGTCGTTGTCGGTTGCACCGGAACTGCCGGCATCCAGGACTGAATCGAAAAAGAGAAACGCATCCGCAGCAGGAACATCAAAGGCAAAATTGTGGGCCAGCAGGAAATGGATCCCCGCCTGGGCTGACTCGACCAGAACCCGCAGAACCCGGGCAGCGGCCGCATCGAACTCGTGACCAATGACAATCGTAACGCCCGCGTCGTCCAATGCAAAACTGACCAGCGGCACACCATCCGGCACGGTCAGGCGGCAGTCGTTTTCGATTACGTAATCCAGCGGCAGGCGGATCTGGCTGATCCGTAGTTCGTGTGGCGCAAAGAATTCGGCCAGTCGCTGGTTGATGTTTGTTGTTGACGACGTGTCCGATTCGGAAAATGGCAGTGGATCCTTGCCACTGGCAATACGATCAAGGGCATCAAATTGTTCGCCCGCTCGCGCCAGGACGCGTCCGTACTCGGCCAGACACGTATAATCGGTTCCCGCAGCCGCCAATTCGTCGAACCGGTCCCATGCATCGGCAAATTCGCCGTCCGACAG
>JBFJWU010000195.1:0-6665 GCA_041623475.1 bacterium
CGGCGATATCAATAACGATGGCGTCGATGACCTGGTTGTCGGCGCGTTCGTTTTCGATGGGACCCATTCGAACGAAGGGGCCGCCTACGTCTATCACGGCGGGGTGATCAAGCATTCGATTTCGTACACCGTTCAAGGCCTGAGTGGCAGCGAAGACGTTGACGTACGCCTCTTTTCGGACGGAAATGATCCGCCCACGACCCCCCAGGAGCTGGACGATGACGCCACAGGTGGCGGGACATTTACCTACGAAGTGCCGGACAACGATTATTATCTAGTCACAGCAACATTTGATAACAGTGCCGGCGGCAACAAAACCTGTATGGTCGAAAACGCAAAGGGCCAGGCAACCGGCGATGTCACAAATATTAATATCCGCTGCGGTTACAAAGTTACGTTTGACGTTGACGGTTTGGCCAGCGGCGAAACCGTCGATGGTCGCCTGACGGTCGGCAGTCGTACGGACGACGAACAGGCGACGTTTGCAGCACCGAATCCGGTGTTCGGAGATGGTGACTATACAACGGACGACGATGTCGTTCTGTCGTCCGAGTCGTGGTCAACGGCGATTCAGTCATCCAGCGTAGGCTCAAAAACCTGCGTGTTCCGAGGTGCCAGTGGCGGCACCAATCCCAGCGCAGACCAGACTGTCCAGGTCCGCTGTGGGTGGACCGTTACAACCAACATTGACGGTGTCCAGAATGGTACAGATACGATCCGCCTTCAGCTGGAAACGCCGAATCCGGGGTCGATAGTCGAAACTGACGATTACACGAGCAATGGCAACAAGACGTTCAGCGATGTTGTCCTGGACGGGCAAACGTACGAAGTTCATATCAGCCATCCCGGCGCGCTCGGCAAGTCGTGCACGATCGAGAATGCCACGGGAACCGCCTCTGCCAACGTATCCGGCATCATTGGACGTTGCGGCTGGCTGGCTGAGGTTGCGATCGAGGGTCTTGAGTCCGGCGAAGTTGTCGGCACCAACCTGACCGCCGGCGGTACCGACGTTAACGAAAACCGGAACGTAAGCTTCGAGTCATTCGGTGACTCTGACGAGACCTATTCCGGCGTTGTTCTGCATAACGAAAGCTGGACTGTTTCAATCCCGACTGGTGCCGTCAATGCACCAAGTACCAAGGCGTGCGAGTTTCCGTCGGGCAGTAATGGCAGCAATCCGACTGGCAACTTCACGGTCAGCGGACGTTGCGGTTACGAAGTCACGGTTGATGTCACGAACCTGCCCGCCATTGGAGCCAGTGTGGACCTGGATTTGTCCACCAGTTCCGATGGACTGCTGAATACTCGCACGGAAAATACGGATGGCAGCAAGCTGATGAACCGGCTGGTCCTGGCCGGCGACACGTGGGATATTTCCCTGGATGGTGTGCCGTCGAACCGGTCCTGCGTTCTTAAACATTCTGACAATCGCGTATTTGACAACGATTCCAAGACCTACAGCCGACTTAGCACCATCGTCCAGGACGAAACGGTCGAGATGCTTTGTGGCACCGGTGCGACCTATAACGTCCAGCTGGACCTGGAATTGGGCTCGATCGAAGCTGATATTTATGTCCGCAGCAGTAATTTTGACGAGATTCGTATGCTGGACCGGATCGAGGCCGACAACGGCGGGGCGAACAATACGTTCAGCGTTCCCCAGTCCATTGCTGGCGATTTTGACATCGTAGCGTTTGGCTCGGTCTGCACGGCCAAGTCCGAAGGCCTGACGATAACAATTTACTGTGGAAACGAGTACGAAATCGGTGGTGATGTCGTCAATTACGGCGCGACGCTGGCTGGCGAGACGGTTACCCTGCGTTACAACAGCGACCGGGATGACAACGAATACACCCGGGTGGTTGCAGCCGACGTCGGCGGTGCCGGCGAAGGGTTCAATTACGCCAGCAATGCGGCGGGCGGTACCACGTTCGCGGTTGAAGGCGCGGAATGGAGCCTGTCCATTGATACACAACCCCCCAGCGGCTTTTGTTCAATAGAGGACGGAACCGGGACGGCCAGCGGCCCTGGACCCTATCCCGAGCTGATCAGCGACGCAACGGTCCATTGCAGCACCGGGCGGACCCTGACCGTGGCTGTGACGACCGAGTCCGGTCACAGCGTTGATGTTGCGTTTAGCGACAATTATGGTGGTTCGGGCAACGCGGCCGACCTGTTCAATAACGATACAGCGTCCTTTACTGTGGTCGACAGTGCGACAGTTTCGGTGACCTACAGCAGTTACAGCAACGGTGGCGAATCCTGTGTAGTCAAAAACGGCACAGGTTTTGCGATGAGCGCCGATCAGACGATTTATGTGATCTGCGGAACCCCGTATACGATTACATCGCCGGTTTCTAACGCACTGGTCAATCTGCAGGGCAATGGTTTTGCCATGCGCGAGGTATCAACTGGTGCCGACGCATCGCTGGATCTGGGCAATAACCTGTACATCTTCCCGGACGAGATCCTGGGGCAGGGCGATGACTGGTATGTGGCGATCCAGCAGCAGCCAATCAATCCCAACCAGACCTGTTCGCTGACCGGACCGACATCCGGAACAGTGGATTCCGCCAATCCGTTTGGGCCGTACGTCAGTTGTGTGACGGACAAGTTCCCGGTTACGGCAACGGTCAATGGCCTGCCCAATCCGTCGGTGAATCAGGTCCGGCTGACGCTGGACAACCGCGTGACCCAGGCAACCGGCAACGGTCAGTTGTTCCTTGGGCAGGGTGATCACCTGGCGCCATACGAAGTCACGATTGCGACCCAGCCGGCCGATGCCTGGTGTTCTGTGGTCGAGGCCGGCACCGGGACGATCCCCGTACAGGGCGTGAATAATGTGACCGTCGATTGTATTCCTTTCTCTAATTACACCGTCACCGGTCCGATTGTCGGACTGGTCGCTGGCGGCTTGCAGGTCCAGGAAACGTTTTCCGGGGCGATTACGCCGGTGGCAACCGCTGCGACGATGTATGTGTTCCCCCAGGTGTTGACCAGCTACGCCGACTGGAATGTAGCGATCCAGCAGGAACCGTCCGGGCCATCCCAGACATGCTGGCTGGTGGGCGCGGGAACCGGACAGCTGGCCAATGGTTCGGGACTGGGACCGGAAATCCGCTGCAACACGGACCAGTTCAATGTTGCGGCCTATGTAAGTGGGGTCAGCGCAGATTCCTCTGGCGTGTCTTTGAACTTTAATGGCACCGTCTCGGCGGCAGTTTATGACGGGCAGTTTGATTTTGCAACGATTACCGAGGGCACCTCATACCTGGTGACCGTCGACACGAATCCCGCCCTGCCGGCGCAGACCTGTACGGTCGAGCACGGCAGCGGAATCGTTGGCACAGCCCCGGTCAGCGACATTACCGTCGACTGTACCTATGACATGTTTACCGTCTACGCCCAGGTCAACGGCCTGAAGTCCGGTTCAACGCTGGGACTGCGTAATAACGCCGATGACATTGTTGTGACCACCGACGGCCTGTGGGGCTTCCCGGTCCAGTTGACCGGTACGGCACCATTTGCTGTGACCGTTACAACAGACCCGACGGACCAGACCTGCCGGGTGACCGCCGGACCAACAGGATTCTTGAAGGACACCACTGCGACAGCTGTTGTGACCTGTACCGATGACGAGTTCTACACGATCAGCGTCGATGTCAGTGGCCTGAATGGTGACTTTGTGCGCCTGCAGGAAACGTTTACCGGCATGGTGACGGATGTCTTCCAGAATGGTGTGACGACGTTCCCGATGCAGTTGACCAACGGCACGTATGTGCTGCAGGTGGACCGCGAGCCGCTCGGGCCCAGCCAGACGTGTACGTTTGACAACACCGGGGATCCGGACGAAACCGTCATCCTGAATAACGCCAATGTGACCGTTGACCTGACCTGTGTTGACGACACGTTTAACGTTGCTGCCTACGTCAGCGGTGTCAGCACCGATGGCAGCGGTGTCGACCTGAACTACAACGGTGTTATCTACAACGTCTATGACGGCCAGGTAGACTTTAACGACGAAATCGAGGGCACCTCGTACCTGGTGACCGTCGAAACCAATCCCGCCCTGCCGGCGCAGACCTGTACGGTCGAGCACGGCAGCGGAATCGTTGGCACAGCCCCGGTCAGCGACATTACCGTTGACTGTACCTATGACATGTTTACGGTCTACGCCCAGGTTACGGGCCTGGATCTGGGTTCCAACCTGGTCCTGACCAATAACGGTGGCGATGATCAGTTGATCAATGCGGATGGGCTGTGGCCGTTTGCGACTCAATTGACTGGAACGGACGGCTACGATGTCCTGGTCGCTGTCGATCCATCCAACGAGACCTGTACCGTTACCAACAATGGTTCAGGCTTCATGTCGGATGCGACCGAGGTCGTCCAGATTACCTGTGTGGATGACCAGCACTACACCATCAGCGTTGATGTCAATGGACTGACCGGTGACCAGGTTCGCCTGATCGAGCTGGATACCCTGCAGGTTACCAACGCGACGGCCAATGGTGTGACTACATTTGTCGACGAAGTCACCAATGGTGTTTACACGATTCAGGTCGACAAGGATCCGGAAGATCCTGACCAGACCTGTACCTTTGACAGCACCGGTACCGCGAGCCAGACAGTATTCGTCAGCAATGCCGATGTTGTGATCGACCTGACCTGTGTCGACGATGTCTTTACGTTGGGCGGAACGCTGTCCGGTGCGCTGGGTGTCGTCGAACTGGCTCTGGTCGTAAATTCGACCGGACTTCCCCAGGCTTCGTTAATCAATAGTGGCGTCCTTGGTGGTAATGGCGGATTCAACTTGTACGACCAGTTGGTTGAGGGCGATGAGTATTCGGTTTCGATTTTTAGCGAACCCGCAGGTCAGAACTGCTATGTGACCGAGGGTGCCAGTGGCTTCATGCCTGATGGTAACGTCAATTCCATCAAAGTCATCTGCGAAGAGGACGACACCGATGCGAGCCTGAAGACAGTTAGCGTCCGAGTTACTGGTCTGCAAGGATCAGGCCTGGAATTGTTTGAATCCGGCAAGGGTCGGTTCGGATATCCGTCGACGATGAACACGCGTGCATACGAAGGTCCGTTATTGACCGTTCCGGCAGGTGGCGGGAGCGATAATGACCTGATTGCGATAACCGGGGCGGGTACTGTTCGCCAGGTCGATGTCATTGTCAGCCAGAACGGTGCCTTCGCAAACGATCTGGACATCCAGTTTCGCCGTCTCCCAGGTGCCTACCGTGACTTGGCTGGCCCAGGGGCACCTCAACGTTGCCAGGCAACGACGATTGCTTATCAGCAAACCAAGTTTGTCGACAACGCAGTTGACAACCTCGCAAATTGCCTGGACGCAACGGTAATCGGCGGTTCATACCAGCCCGAAGACACTTTGGCGTTTTGGAATGGGCAGCCTGTTGCCGCTGGTTGGCAAATAAATGTCGAAAACTACAATGGCAGCAACGTCGCCAATGTCAACTGGAATGTCGAAATATCGGCTGAAACCGTTGAGCCCTATGTCGTATTTGCAAACCTGTTTGACGATATTGATACGTATAACCTGATCATCAGTGCACAGCCGGAAGGCCCGGCACAAACCTGTCGATTTGTTACATCTGGCGGTCCGTCGCAGGGTGGTTCAATGGGCGGTGCCGATGTCCAGATGACGATCGACTGTACGACGGATCGGTTTGGCGTGACGGCAACCGTATCCGGTGTGCCAAACGGCGAAACCGTTCAGCTGGAATTGCAGGGTGTCGCGGGCAGCGACACGTTGTTCAGCAACGAATCAAAACTGATTTATAACACGGCTGGGCTGCTGGACGACGGAACGCCCTATACGGTTGTCATTACCGGACAGCCTGCCAGCGCGTGGTGTTCGATCACCGACGCCGGCCCAGGTGTCTTGAGCGGCCAACATGCCGAAATCATTGTCGAATGTGTACCGACGGCCGAATTCCATGTCGGTGTCGACCTTTCGGCCGCAGCCGGTGAACGCCTGCTGGGCGCCGGCCTGCTGATCCAGGACCAGTACAGCGGCGCAATCAAACGCCTGGACGGCCCAGGCCTGACCGGCCCGGCGCACTTTCCCAATGTAATGACTGGCTACGCTGACTGGTCCCTGGAGATCATCGGGCAGCCGTCCTCGCCCAGCCAGACGTGTGTGTTTGATGCAGCCGGTCCGGCAACCAACGGGACGTTGTCCAATGCCAACCTGGCGCTGGTTGATTACCCGGATGTGATCTGTACAACCGACCAGTTCCGGATCTTTGTATCGGTGTCCGGGTTGGTGAATGGTGACACCGTCGATCTGCGCGTTTCTGATGGTACGACAGATAACGACAATACCTACAGCAATGGTGGCGCTACGGCGCAGACGTCGGGCGGTGCCGACCTGTTCTTGAACGATGGCACCTATTACGATGTATCGATCCTTAACCAGCCCGCGTCAGCGTGGTGCTCAGTGGTTGCTGGTGCAACCGGATTCCTGGACGGCACGGATGCGCAGGTACAGGTCCAGTGCCAGCCGTTGGCAGACTTTAATGTCGGCTTCAACATTTCCAGCACTGTGGGCGAGCAGCTGGAAGGCTCGGGGCTGCTGATTCAGGAACAGTTTTCAGGCGCGATCGTTCGGGTTGACGCATCTGCGGGCAGCCCCG
>JBFJWU010000196.1:0-6561 GCA_041623475.1 bacterium
CCAGATCCGTCGCCGGTACGCCAACGGCCGATGCCCGGACCGCCCGGATCGAAACCGCCGTGTACTTAAGCTCGGGCTGGCCCGACAAGGGATCGAGTCGGCGACTGGCAACATAATTGATATTTGCTGCCGAGTGATAGAGGTCCGCCCAATGGAACGGCACGAACACCAATCCCGGCCGTACCCCGGTCGTCACCCGGGCCCGCAGGATTGCACGACCGCGCTCGCTGCAAATCTGGATACGTTCGCCATCCACGACACCGAGCTTTTCAGCATCATCCGGATGTAGCTCAACGAAAGGCTCGGGCTCCTGGCTGACCAATTCCGCAATTCGGCCCGTCCGGGTCCGCGTATGCCACTGGGTTGCAATTCGTCCGGTTGTCAATACATACGGAAACGATTCGTCCGGGTGTTCAGCCGCAAGTCCGACGCGAACAGTATGAAACCTGGCGCGCCCCGAAGGCGTCGAGAACCGACCGCTTAGATACCGCCGTTGCGTCCCCGGGTGCCGAGGCGATGGACAGGGCCAGTGCAGCGGCCCGTCCTGCAGGCGCTCGTTCGTCATTCCTGATTGATCGCAGTCCGTTCCCGCGGTCGTCGCGATATACTCGTTCCATACCGACTCGACCGATTCAAAATCAAAACCGTTGACACCCATTGCCAGCGCAACATCACGAACAATCTGCCAGTCCGGAAGAGCCTCGCCTGGCGGCGCAATCAACCGGGCGGATCGACGGACAAGCCGTTCCGAATTGGTCATAGTCCCGGACTTTTCGCCCCACTGGCAGGCGGGCAGGATGACATCCGCGAATTCCGTTGTTTCAGTCCGGCCGTATGCATCCTGGCAGACCACGAACGGGATGGTCCCGAGCGCCTTCCTGACCATGTCCGAATCAGGAACGGATGCCGCAGGGTTGGTCGCCGCAACCCAAAGGGCCTGGATCTTGCCGCCAGCACCGGCCTCGAACATGGGCAGCGTTGATAAACCTGGGTTCGGGTCAATGGCCCCGTTCGCCAGACACCATTGGCTCTCCATCTCCTGTCGATGTTCCGGGTTTGTGACGACCCGGTAACCAGGCAGTTGATGACTGAGGTAACCGACCTCGCGCCCACCCATTGCATTGGGCTGGCCTGTCAACGAAAAAGGCCCGGCGCCGGCAATTCCGACTGCGCCGCGCAGCAAATGCAGGTTAATCAATGCCAGGTTTTTATCAACGCCAAACGAACTTTGGTTGGCCCCCTGGCAGTACAGACTGATGATTTTGCGGGTTGATGCCAGGTACTCTGCGACCTCGTCCACACGACCGGGATGGACACCGCATCGGTCCAGCAGGTCAGATTCGTCGGCCGCCATGACCTGCCCCCAGAACTGGTCAAAGCCCTCTGTATGCCGGCGAATAAACCGATTATCAAACCGGGTGGACTGAATCAGGCGACGCGCGACCAGCAGCAAGAAGGCAGCATCACCGCCAGGCGCGACAGGCACGTGGATATCCGACAATTCTGCCGTTCGCGTGCGCCGGGGATCCACGCAAATGATCCGGGTCCCGGCGACCTTGCCCCGGCGCGCTGTGATTCGCTGAAACAGAACCGGGTGGTTGGCCGCCATGTTCGCGCCCAGGATCAGATAGACTTCGGCTTCGTCCAGGTCGTCATAACACGTGGGTGGAGCGTCGGCACCGAATGCCTTGATGTAGGCGGCAACGGCGCTTGACATACACAGACGGCTGTTTGTGTCCGTATTGTTGCACCCCAGGCTTCCCTTGAATAGCTTGGTGAAAAGGTAAGATGCTTCCGTATCCAGTTGGCCGGATCCGTACCACGCCAGGGATTGCGGCCCGTGAACCGCCCGCGCGTCGGCAAGCTTTGCCGCGACAAACTGCGTCGCCTCGTCCCACCCGACCCGCCGCAAAGGCTCGGTACGCGTCCGGCGGACCATCGGGTAAAGCGCCCGACCGTCCCGACTGCTGTGGACACGATCCAGCCAGGCCCCTTTCTGGCAGATGAGGCCGTTATTCGGCGCGACACCGTCCGGTGCATTGACGCCCAGCAATCGCCCGCCGACAACCGTCCCCTGGACGGCGCAGCCCACGCCGCAATACGGGCATGTTGTTGTTCCTTTGAAGGGTCCCTGCCCCGAGGGCATTTTGATCAAGCCGCGACGGCCACAGCCGCAATGTTCAGCAGAACGTCATCGCCATCGATCACGATGTCGTACGTCCGGATCGAGCCAACATCTCCGGCCAGGCACGCACCTGTTTCCAGGGAAAACCGCTTCTTATGCATCGGGCATGCGACATACGGGTCGCTGACGTCATCCGGGTTGGCCAGCAACCCGCGGGACAGCACCTGTTCGCCCCAATGCGGACAGCGGTTGTCTGTCGCATACCATTTCCCTAGCCGCGCAAAGTTGTATATCGCAATCTGTCGCCCGTCGACGACGACGCAGGTTCCGGTATTCTCGGCAACATCTGCGACCTTGCAGACCGCCTTCCATTTTTTTGTGCCTGTTGTCACGACGCACCCCCGATATTTGTAACCGCGTTCAGGTCATCCGGGACTTTCCCGATCCGCTGCAGTTCGACAAAACCACCGCCCGAGGCAGGGCGCTTCTGATCCCGTTCCGGTACAAATCGGATTCCGGAATCGGCCCGCGCCGAGTTTGCAAACGACTGGAAACGGGAGCGCTGCACCGGATCATTCACGACCTGGGTCCACTCGCACTGATAGGACTGCACCAGCGTTTCCATATCCGAATCCAGCTTATCGACGATCCCCAGCGAATCATCGATGATAACGCTGCGCAGTCCATCGATTCCGCCGTCCAGTTGTTCCAGCCATGCCGCTGTCCGGGTCAATGGATCCGCGGTCAGAATGTAGTACATCAGGAAGCGGTCGATGTATTGGATACAAGTCGCATCATCCAGGCCGCCAGCCAGTAGTTCTGCGTGCCGAGGGTTGGCACCACCGTTGCCGCCGGCATACAGGTTCCAACCGTCCTCGGTAGCGATGATTCCAAAATCCTTGCACCGTGCTTCGGCGCATTCGCGAATACATCCCGACACCGCCGACTTGAGCTTGTGGGGCGCGCGGATCCCCTTGTAGCGATTTTCAAGGTCGATCGCAAACCGCGTTGAATCAAGCAGGCCAAATCGGCACCAAGTCGACCCGACGCAGCTCTTGACCGTCCTCAGGCCCTTGGCATAGGCGTGCCCGCTTTCGAACCCGGCCGCGATCAATTCCGACCAGATATCGGGCAACTGGTCGACGCTGGCACCGAACAGGTCTACCCGCTGTCCCCCGGTGATCTTCGTATACAGGTCGTACTTAATTGCAATTTCGCCAAGCCGGATCAGTTTCTGGGGCGTAATTTCACCCCCCGGAACTCGCGGAACGATGCTGTACGTCCCGCCCCGTTGAATATTGGCAAGGTAGCGATCGTTAGTGTCCTGGATCTGCGGTGCCTGTGCTGCTGTCGAACCATGGATCGACGCCAGGATTGACGCAACCGCAGGCTGACAGATTTCGCAACCGTTTCCAGTCCCTGCAGCAGCAAGTACATCATCATATGACTCCAGGGAACGAACCTTGACAATATCAACCAGTTCGCTCCGAGAGAAAGGGAAGCAAGTGCAGATATGGGGTTTGACCTGCATTCCCATTTTTTCAAGTTCCAATGCAAGGATCTGCTTGATTTGCGGCTTGCATCCGCCGCACCCTGATCCGGCATCCGTGGCCTGACAAACTGATTCCAGTTGGTCGCAACCTTCCTGAATAGCTGCACAGATCTGGCCCTTGGTCACGTTGTTGCATGTACAGACCAGGGCCCGGTCCGCCAGATCTTCAGCCGCAGGACCACCCGCCCCGCCCTGGACAATCAGGGAAACCGGTTGCTCGGGCAGAATCTCTTGGTTCCGGTAGGCCGATACCAGACGGCTATAGTCAGACGTATTCCCGACCAGGATCGCACCCCGCAGGGTATTCTCTGGCTTGTTGATGATCAGTTTCTTGTATTCGCCCTGGATCTCGTCCAGTATCGTCACCTGCGTGAACGATTCGGGATCTGTGTCCGGGGCAAGGACCGATTCACCAACTGTTGCGACATCAACGCCCATCAATTTAAGCGTGGTCGACATGTCAGCGCCGGTGAACCGCTTGTCTTGTCCAAGGATAGTGGCGACGGCCGCCTCCGCCATTTGATAACACGGCGCGACCAGCCCATATATAACGCCGTCGTGCAGCGCACATTCGCCAATCGCGTAGACATCAGGGTTCGAGGTCCGCAAATGGTCGTCGACGACGATGCCGCCCCGGGCGCCGACCGCGATGCCCGCCGCGTCGGCAAGCTCGTCACGGGGTCGAATGCCTGCCGAAATGACCACCATATCTGTGTCCAAAGGCTCCGGGGTCATGTCCAGGCGCAACCGGTTGTCCGCAGCCGGCAGAATTCCCTGCACCGAACGCTCCAACAGCACCCGGACTCCCATCTTCTCGACCTCTTTGGCAAGCATCGCGGCGCCGGTCCCATCCAATTGCCGACCCATCAGCCGATTGTTGTATTCAACAACCGATGCCCGTACGCCCATATCAGAGATGGCCCGCGCGGCCTCGAGGCCCAGAAGCCCCCCTCCGATCACCACTGCATCAGCCGCGGTATCGGCACATGCCCGAATCGCGTCCAGGTCCTCGATCGTCCGATACACAAATACCTTGTCCAGATCAACACCAGCAATGGGCGGCACAAATGCTGAGGACCCAGTCGCCAGAACCAGGATGTCATATCCCAGCCCAGCGCCTGAATCCAGGGTTACCGTCTTTTCAGCGCCGTGGATGGCTGTGCCCCTTGCACCGGTTATCAGCTTGATACCGTTTTTTCGATACCAGGCACTGGGCGCCATCAGCAGTTCGTCAGCAGACGATTTTGCAAAGTAATCCGTCAGGTGTACCCGGTCGTATGCCGGACGGGGCTCTTCGCCAACCACAGTGATTTGAAACTGCTCGCTGCCCCGACTGGATACAAACAGGTCCAGAAACCGATAGCTTGTCATTCCATTGCCGACAACCAGCAATTTCGTCAATTCACCCATGTGATGCTCCTTCGCATCTGTCGGCCCAAGCCCGAGTCACTATTTTGAAAATCCATAGTTGAAATTTGTATCCAACATCAGCCAGGCCCAATGGGACACATCGCCGGAGCCCGCCGCCCTTCCAATGTCAACCATCCCCTTGCCGGCAACAAAAAATGAGTATCCGCCGACCAGTTTGACGAACGGATTAATCGGTATGGCCGCGCTCACGTCCAGCTCGCTGCCAAACGTCCGATCCCCTGCCCCGGGATTCGCGCCGGCCGCAAAGTAATGGGCGGCGACGCGAGGTTTCAATCTCATTCCCGTTTCCAGTTCCACATCGATGACCGCGTCAATCAAGCCCAGTCCGGCGGTGTGGACAGGGATATTCAGGAAATAGTCCATCGAACCGTAGAACTTGTGATTGGTGGCATACAGTGTGTCGAAACTGTTGATTTCGCTGTCCGAAGAATTGGTGTCACCACTTAGCCAATCCGCTCCGGTTGATAATGCGATTGTCGACGTTGTCCAGTTCAACCGCCCTGCGACCATGCCGGCCACAATCGATTGAGATGGGTCAACGCGGCCGAATTGGCCATACCCGCTGAGTTCCAGGCCAATCTGCTCGGCGGTCCAGACCAGTTGCGAGCCAATCGTCGAGCGGAGCAGGTCACTGCGCCCGTCCAGTTGCAACAGCCCGACCGGAACCAGTTTGAGCTTGCTGACAGCAACATTGGCGTGCCCGCCTAGAAAGACCGCGTCATGCAGGCCGCCTTCATCCAAATGTACCGCGAACCAATGGTGGCTGTGCGGTCCCGATGTTGCGTTCACCAGGCCGCCATCAAAGGACCGACCCTGTTGCGTCCAGTTGACAGAGCCTACAAGTCTCTGGTCGCCCACCACAATTTCCTGGCGTCCAATGCGAAAACGGGCATCGCCCATCGGACCTTCCAGGTAGACCGTGTGCATGTCAAAATCGCCGGACGATGTCGCCAGCGACCCCGCCTCGGTCCCCCAGCCCAGGACATGCTGCGGCGCCAGTTGAACCTGCCACGAACCGCGGACAAGCCCGATGTTCAAACGGGCCCTATGCGATGCCTTGAAGTCCGTCTCGGAACTGCCAAAGCCCCGGCTGTCAGCCTCAAGCCGCGGTCGGTATTGAATGCCGACCGTTCCCGAAAGTTCGCCCACCTCGACTTCCGCGACAACCTGGTCAGTTTCGCTGCTTTCGGACTCCGGTTCGGGATTCGCGGGAGTGGCTGGTGTCGTGACCGGGGCCGGATTCGTACCGACGGCATCGATGGCGTCTGCCGCTACGGCGTTGCCACTGGCGAACAAAAGCATCACCGCGACCAGGAGCGCATGCGGTCCAGGACTCATCAGGCTGCCTTTGCTACCGGCTCCGAATTACCGGACAATGCCGCCCGTGCCTCCAATGCGGCCTCGAATCTTTCATTTTCTGACCGAATGACCTCAGGTGAAAAACGCACCGCCA